>JBCBQE010000053.1:0-14863 GCA_039820385.1 Cyanobacteria bacterium J06635_10 | reverse complement strand
CTTGGGGCTTGTAGGAGCTGCTGGTTTAACATTAGGTGGATTTTGCTATCAATGGATTAGTCAAGCTTTAGGAAAATAAATTAACTTACCTTGATTTATAATAATTCCACCGATTTGCCATATCAAATTAATTCGTTAAATGATACAAGGCTTACGAAATTGTCACAATAGGCGAATTTGTGCCGTACCCGCAGCAAACCTTATTATCCTTTTTACCATCTTACTAAGTCTCACACAACGGGAATACAGCAGCTTTGTGTATACACACCGTTTTTTGCCTACCTTACGAGAAATTGTGCCAATTACGTAGGTTCTATAATAGTTAAATTATAAATGTCGCAATGCTACGTCTCTAGATTATTTTTCCACCCCAAACTAGTAGGTTGCTGATAAATCTTCTTCAAAGTATTTACATCTCTCGGAGTTACCAAGGGTGGATTACGAACTTGAGAATAGTATAGAGCATCACCTTTATCTTTACTGTGCCCCCAAATTCCTAAAGCATGACCTAATTCGTGGCGAGAAGCTGCTAAAAGGTATTTACCTGTTTGACTGGGACTCAATAAGATCGCAAATCTATGGTATAAAGTATTGTCTTTTGTATAAATTTTGTAGCGAGTTTCCGCAGAGCGGGCACGGGGGAATTTATTTCCAGGAGTAAACCGCAGTGGCGGAGATTTCCGCACAATCGTAATATCTGCCACATCTGGATTTTCAACTATTTTCAACGGCAAATAGTTATTCCACTCCTCTACTGTTTGTAAGACAGTATTAATCCATTGTTGAGATTGTTTGCTATTACTTATATTCGGTGTTTCTAAATAAACTTTAACTGGAAATTGCGACCAAATTAAATAACCGTACTTCGTAGGTTTAATCTCAGAAAAATAATCCCCGCTATTATTATCTTGCGATCGCGCTAGGGTTGATGGTAAAGGATGAGGTTTTTGTGCTGGCAGAGAAGAAGCTTGAGAGATGTGGGACTGATTTGATGGGTATTGCAGTACTTTTGTCGTCAAATGAATATTTGTAAACACGGCAAAAGACTGCACGTTAGTAAATAGAACGAGCAGTATTGTGCCAATTGCGAATCCCAAAGCTATTTTTACACGTTTAAATAAGCTTTTTGGAATATTGAATTTAGGGGATTTTTCCATTCCTATTTAGGAAGCCAACCCGCACTTAAAACTACGGTTAAACTCAGAAAAGTTACCGTAAGCGTCCAAGTTAAGCGATTTAGAGTATTTTCAGCGCTTTTAGTACTGCTAAAAAGTTGTGCTTGTCCCCCGATGGCTCCAATACCGTCTCCTTTGGGGCTGTGCAGCAATACCAAAACGATTAAACCAATAGCAGATAGTACCCAGATGATTTGTATAACGTTTGAAAGAGTCATAAATTTAAAGGTTAGTGGTTAGTAGTTAGTGGTTAGTGGTTAGTAGTTAATGGTTAGTAATTAGTAAAACTGCAGGACATCTAACAACTATCAACTAACAAATTTTAACTTAATTCTTGTGGTTAGTAGTTAATAGTTATTGGTTAATAGTTAATAAAACAACTAACCCTCCGGGTATCTCCTATGTCCTATCGGACACGCTACGAAGGCAGGAGACGCTCCGCGTTACTTACGCCTCGTCGTGCCGCGAGCACTCGGCTTGCGTCGCCCTGAGGGCGATACACGAAGTGCCCCGTTAGGATAACGGCAGACAGCAAGTGGGGGAGATCCCCCATTACCTGCGCTGCTACTTAATTGTTCTGCATCACCAAATTCATGGGAGATGCAGAAGATTTCAGATCGTACTCTGCTGGTTTAAACAGGGATTTGCCAGTCATTTCCGGTGGCTGAGGCAGCTGTAAAATCTCCAAAATAGTGGGAGCAATGTCAGCTAACTTACCATCACTTCGTAAAATGACGTTAGTACCATGTCCGGGAATTTTGACTTTCTCTCCTTCAACCAAAATTAAAGGAACTTGATTAGTAGTATGAGCAGTCCAAGGGTTCCCAGACTCATCTATCATATGTTCGGCATTACCGTGATCGGCAGTGATTATTGCCGTACCACCAACTTTGCCAATCCCTTCTAACAGCCTTCCCAAACATTTATCTACCGCTTCTAAAGCTTGAATGGTAGCTTCCATGTTTCCTGTATGCCCCACCATATCGGGATTGGCATAATTAACTACAATTAAAGAATAAATACCCTTGTTAATGGCTTCTAAAACTACATCGGTGACAGCTGCTGCTGACATCATGGGTGCTTTATCGTAGGTAGCCACCATTGGAGAGTTTATCAGTCCCCGGTCTTCACCTTCTAAGGGCTCCTCTAAACCGCCATTGAAGAAGTAGGTAACGTGAGCGTATTTTTCGGTTTCAGCGGTACGAAACTGCTTTAAACCATGGTTCGAGATTACTTCACCGAGAATGTTGTCGAGATTTTGGGGTTTAAATGCTACTTCTACCGATAAATCTTGTTCGTATTGGGTAAAAGTCGCAAAAGACAGCGGTTTAATTTGCTGTCTTTCAAAACCGTCAAAATCCGGTTTGACAAAAGCCTGAGTTAATTGTCTGGCTCTATCGGGACGGAAATTGAAAAATATGACTCCATCTCCTGATTCTACCGCTCCGGGAGCTATTCTTACGGGAACGATAAATTCATCTGTTACCCCTTCTGTATAAGATGCTTGTACTACTTCTAGAGCATCTCGACTATCGCTTGAATCATCTTTGCTCATCACATCGTAAGCACATTGGATGCGATTCCAGCGTTTATCTCTATCCATTGCATAGTAGCGTCCGCTAATGGTTACAATGCGTCCAACTCCTATACGATCTATATAATCTTGAATAAGTCCAATTGCGCCCATAGCCTCACTGGGTTTAGTATCGCGCCCGTCAGTGATGGCGTGGATGCAAATTTCTGAAATTCCTTGAGATTTAGCCAAATCTAATAAGCCGAATAGATGGCTTAAATGTGAATGTACGCCGCCTTCAGAACATAACCCTACTAAATGTAGCTTACTTTGACGACCTCGAACTTCTTGGCAAATTTTAACAAGTGCTGGGTTTTGATTTATAGAACCATCTTCTACAGCATCCGATATTCTGACCAATTCTTGCGGCACTACTCGCCCAGCACCGATATTTAAATGACCTACCTCTGAGTTGCCCATCTGCCCTTCTGGCAAACCTACCGCTTTACCGGAGGCATTTATCAAGGTGTTTGGATAAGCTTTCATTAAGCTATCCATCACAGGTATTGAAGAAGCGGCAACAGCGTTTCCTTTCGTCTCCTCGCAGTAACCCCATCCATCTAATATTACTAGCACCACGGGAGAAACAGGTGCTTTTGTCATAACAAAACTGCCCTTTACTTTTCGTAATATCCGAATAATACCATTGACACTCACAAGCGCAAGTGAATTTTTGCTTATAATAATTATTTATGAAATATCTCTAATTTTCATATAGTTTTCTTAACTATAATCTAGAGTTGAAGCGATTGTTTGTAGCAATAGGTAGTTGACTTGCATTGAATGAAGAAGAGTAGAACGGCACTTATTCATCAAAATTTATCATCTCATTTGCCGTCCCACCAACAATAGTAATTTACTTGCGCTTAGCTGCAGCTTTTTTTTGTTTAGCAGCTTTTTTAGCAGCTTTTTCCGCAGCAATCTTTGCTAATTTTTCTTGTTCTTTTTCTTCGGCAATTTTATCTAAATAGTAGTGATAATCTCCTAAATAAACTCGGAATTCACCATCACGAATTTCAACTATTTTATTAGCTACTTTGGAAATAAAATATCGGTCGTGAGAAACTATAATTACGGAACCGTCATACTTTTGCAAAGCTTCTTCAAGCATTTCTTTCGCCGGAATATCTAAGTGATTTGTCGGCTCATCTAAGATAAGTAAATTTGCCGGACGTAATAGCATTTTTGCCAATGCCAAACGTGCTTTTTCTCCACCACTTAAAGCGGTAACTTTTTTAAATGCTGTTTCCCCGCTAAATAAAAATCTTCCCAACAAAGTACGGACTTCTTCGTTTTTCCAGTCAGGAACTTCATCATGGATGGTTTCCATTACAGTTTTATTTAAATCCAAAGCTTCTGCTTGGTTTTGTTCAAAGTAGTTAGGGATCACGTTGTGTTCGCCTAATTTAACTTTACCTTCTGTAGCTGATTCCATACCTGTAATCAAGCGTAGCAATGTTGATTTACCCGCACCGTTGGGACCTAGAAACGCAATTCTATCGCCTCTTTCAATTAATAAATTAGCCGACAGAAACAAAATTTTATCGTCATATATGTGAGTTAAATCTTCGATCTCCACTACTTCGCGCCCGCTACGAGGTGCTGGGGGAAATTGAAATTGTAGGGTTCTAACGGATGCTATGGGTGCTTCAATACGTTCGACTTTATCAAGTTGTTTTTCCCGGCTTTTCGCTTGGGTGCTGCGAGTAGCGCTAGCGCGGAATTTCTCTACGAAGGCTTGTTGCTTTTCTAATTCTTTTTGTTGCCGCTCGAATGCGCTTAGTTGTGCTGTTTGATTTTCTGCTTTTTGTAGCAGGTATGTGGAGTAGTTCCCTAGATAAGTTGTAGAAACACCGCGCTCGGTTTCTACTATTTGAGTGCAGAGTCGGTCAAGAAATTCTCGGTCGTGAGAAACTATTACCATTGGGGTATTTAAACCCTTGAGGTAAGTTTCCAACCATTCGATGGTTTCTAAATCAAGATGGTTTGTAGGTTCGTCCAATAGCAGTAAGTCAGGTTTTTGCAGCAGAATCTTGCCTAAACCCATGCGCATTTGCCAACCGCCACTAAAAGAACTTACCAGGCGATCGCCATCTTCTTGCTCGAATCCCATTTCTGGTAGAATCTTGCCGATACGTGCTTCTAAACCATAACCGTCTAAGGCTTCAAATTGCCTTTGTAATTTATCTAATTTATTAATTAATTTATCGAGTTCGTCGGGATCGGCGCTTTCCATATCTCGTTGCACCTGGGCCAATGCCAATTGTACCGCGTTAGCTTCTTCAAATACCGTCCAGAATTCTTCAGTTACAGTGCGAGTCGGATCTACTTCAAACTCTTGGTTGAGGTGGGCTATATGTAGGCTGTTAGGGCGAATAATTTCGCCGGATGTTGGTTCCATCTCCCCCATGATGATTTTCAATTGAGTTGACTTTCCAGCACCATTCACACCAACTAAACCGATGCGATCGCCAACTTTTACTTCCCAGTTGACATCCTTGAGAACTTCACCTGTGGGATAAATTTTACTGATATGTTCTAGTCGTAGCATCAAGTCTCTCCAAGGTAAGGAATGGTTACAGTAAGAGGAGCACGCCTTCCGTTGTGTCCAATCTTAACAAAATTTAACTACTTTTTCTGTGTTGGAATTTCTGTAGGGGGAGAAATTTTAGTTATTTTTCAGCAAAAAGAGACGTTGTACTGTAACGTCTCTAGATTTGGTTAATATAACTATTCATTTAAAGTTTGTTATACTATGTAATGTCCATACTACGAAGTATTGCCGAAATTCGGAAAAACGGCAAGGGAAGAGGTAAACCTGCATCACGAATTTGTTACTCCTCCGAGCCCGCTTATCGATTACCGGCTAAAAATTTCTCCCCCCCTCTATCAGTTAGGAAGCACTTTACTCAACAAGGGGAGTAATTGTGCCCGCAATTTAAATGGACTGTTACTTAATCGAATTATTCCTTATGTGTCCAGATGAAAACTAAAATCATGAATACAAGCAATTGTATTTTCCCGCACTAGCTTTCGCTTCGTTTTGCGGTAGACTCAGCCGCCACAGCTAATCTATCCATGGCAGCTTTACCGACAATTGCGACTTCAGACAAAGGCATATGACTGAGCTGCCTGAGAATCACACTTAAATCCGTTGCCTCTGGTATTGGCTTTCCTTCCAAGCAGCACAATAATTCTTCAAGAGTATAGCCAGCTTGAACGGCGATTCTAACCAAATTTGCTGTATCTGGTACTTTCGCGCCCTTTTCCCACATTTGTACAGATGTTGAAGAGACTCCCATCTGCTTACTGAAAGCACGTTGAGAGAGCGAACCACGGGCTAATTTAATGATTTCTACCAGTTTCTGTCTGCTTTGTGTATCCACGGGCGGAAGACTAGATATTCAACTATATAAATCAAAAACTTTCGTTTCTATATTACAACTTTAATTTTATGTTGACGGCTTTACCTTTTTCATATATCCTAACTATAGTTTATAATATACAACTATAACTTTTTAAAAAGTGTTACCCGATTATCGAATCAACTTAAGAAGCTAGCTATCTGTTTATTTAATAAATTATTTCTGCTAATAGTCTGACGGGGTGCATCATGTTCGGCAAAAGAATTAAGAAGAATTTACGTCGCCCAAGAGGCAAAAATTTGATATCGTCTAACAGAATTAAACCAGATGCTTGGCACATTTCCCCTACTGAGGTGAAAGTTGCTTTAAAAGCAGCTGGTTTTGATGTCCAAGAAATTAAAAAAATTCGTTTACTCAAATATCAGATTTGTATTTCTTACTGGAACCACAAAGGCGGCGTTTGCAGTGGATTCTTCAGCTATAGACTTTTCCCAACCTGGCATAAAGTTGTGGAGAAATTGATTGAAAATTGCCCAAACTTGAAAGGGTGGGGATTATTGAATCACATTATGCTGCGGGAATTTAAGTATTATCCATATCCAGTAGAGATGGAAGATGCGCTACATAATGCATTACAAAACCGCCTATATGTGTTAAAAGCAACAGCAAGACAGGCGATTTCTAATGATGTGGCTGGGAGTTCCGAGTGGGAATATTTAGAATATGTAATCTTAAATGCCTAACTCTTTACCGCTTCTAAATACCTACCCTCCTTTACACATATGTGGACAAAGAGGTAGAAAAAACTGACGGTATGAAAGTTTATTAAACTAGAAGTGCCTTGGGGGTTGGTTCCATCCTGAAGGCAACTTTGGTTCCTTGATCGCAAAGGCGGCAGTTAGCCACGAAAGATATTTAATTAAGCCCAGATGGCAACTTGCCGTGCTTTCCTTACTTCATATAAGGCTAGGCTGTCAAGGCTACCAAGTATAATTTTTTTTTAGGAGAAAAAATCATACTGGGTAGCCGCCAAGTTGGTAAAGCTTATGTATCAGCCGATCGCATTACTTTGTTGATTGACATTTGGGAAACTTTGTACAGATATGGGGAGCTTTTATTTAACAGTTACTAACCCTCGATTAATTTGTCACCGAAGCAGCAAGTTCTGCTAAGCGTTCTTGCTGGTCTTGAGATATACAAGATTGCACAATTGAATCTAAGTCGCCTTCCAATACTGGATTCAGCGAATAGTTTTCACCAAGACGGTGGTCGGTGGCGCGGTTGTCTTTATAATTATAAGTACGAATTTTCTCGGAACGCGATCCCGTACCAACTTGGGAACGACGCAAGTCTGTTACAGCTTCCTGTTGTTCGCGCAGCTTCATTTCATACAGTTTTGCACGGAGAATTTGTAAAGCCCGCTCCTTGTTTTGTAATTGGCTGCGTTCCTCCGTACAGAAAATTCTGATACCCGTAGGTTTGTGATAAAGGTCTGCGGCAGTTTCAACTTTGTTAACGTTTTGACCTCCAGCACCACCAGAACGAGCTGTAGACATTTCATAATCCTTCGGGTCAATATGAATTTCTACATCATCTACTTCTGGCATTACCGCCACTGTAGCGGTGGAAGTGTGAACTCGCCCCCCAGCCTCTGTCACTGGTACGCGTTGCACGCGATGTACTCCAGCTTCAAATTTGAGCTTACTGTAAACGCGATCGCCTTTAATTTCTAAAACTGCTTCTTTAAAACCACCCATTTCAGCTAGAGATTCGCTAACTAGCTTTACTTTCCAGCCTTGACTATCTGCGTAACGGGAGTACATTCTTACCAAGTCACCAGCCCAGATACTGGCTTCATCGCCACCAGTCCCGGCACGAATTTCCAACATGATGTTTTTCTCGTCGTTGGGGTCGCGAGGTAAAAGTAATATTTTAAGAAGACTTTCGAGTTCTTCTGTTTTCTCTTCGAGTTCTTTAACTTCTAAAGTTGCCATTTCTTGCAACTCTGGATCGCCTTGGGATTCTTTGGCGATCTCACGCGCCCCAGCTAACTCTTCCTGGACAGTTTTCCAAGTTTCGTAGGTATTTACAACCTCTTCCAATCCAGAACGCGCCTTTGCCACTTCCTGGAATTCATCAGGGTTTTTGGCAGTATCGGGATCTGCTAGACGACGAGTTAATTCATTAAAAGTTTGTTCGACGGATTGTAATTTCTCCAGCAAATATTGTTCGGCCATGACTGTGAAACTCTCCTAAAAAATAGTTATACAGGCTTATACTAAAAAATCGACTCAGTTAAGCTGAGTCGTTGATTGCAGCATCTGCCGTGTGTTCGCTATTTTTCGTTTTCGTCTGCTTTATCTTTCTTAGTTTGACCGCTCGTCATACCGTACTTACGCAGGAAGCGTTCTACGCGACCTTCGGTATCAATAATTTTTTGAGTACCTGTATAAAAAGGGTGATTTCCAGACCAAACATCAACGTGTAATTCTGGCTTGGTAGAGCCAACAGTCATCACAACTTGACCGTTACAGTAAACTTTGGCTTCTGGATACCACTCTGGATGAATATCTGGTTTTGCCATGTTTCTTCAACGCGAAGTGAGCTTAAACAATTATGACTTATCCAACTGCTACACAAAACTTGACTAAACTTATGCAAATCCAGCCATTCAACTAAAGAAGACTTTAGAGGGTTTGCTTCTTGCTTCCACCAAGGGAGTCGGCTCCTTCTTGTCCACAAGCGTAAATTCGGGTGTAGCCCACCCTAGGAGTGAAAAAATTGTTTTGAAGCTTTTAGCCATTGTTCATCCATTATTTTCAGCAAATTTAACGAACTGTGGACTCCCATTCGACCTTTTTACAGGCTTGCTAGTAAGACATCGACCGTGGTTTACAAACCAGATTTTTTTAAGCCTTGGTTTTCGGCATTAGTTTCAGTATATATGTACTTTGCCTGTTAAGCAAGGGATGAAAACTTACTTTAATTGCAGAAGTTTAAGTAAGTTTAAACAATAATTTCACGATTTAATCGTGCTCCAACTTTCAAATATAGAGTTGGCAAAATGCCTATATATTAACGTTTAGAGTACTGAGGTGCTTTACGAGCTTTATGCAAGCCGTATTTCTTACGCTCTTTCGATCTGGGATCGCGAGAAAGGTAGCCTTCAGTTTTCAATGGCGGACGGTTGTCTGGATCTAACTGACATAAAGCACGAGCTACACCTAAACGGACTGCATCAGACTGTCCTGTTAAACCGCCGCCAGAGGCTTTCACCAAAATATCATATTCGCTTTCTAATCCCAGCGTTTCTAGGGGGGCTTTAATTCCTCCTAAATAGTTGGGGTTGAATTGAAAATACAAGTCTCCTGGTTTACCGTTAACAGTTATTTGTCCGCTACCTGGGACAAGACGTACTCTTGCCACCGAGGATTTACGGCGACCAGTACCCCAATATACGGCACGACCGTTGTCAATATCTGTTGCTTGCATTAATTTTGTTCTCCTGGAATTGTGTTAATTTTGAGTTCTTTGGGCTGTTGGGCTGAATGAGGATGAACTGGTCCTGCATAAACTTTTAATTTCTTAAATAATTGCCGTCCTAAGTTGTTTTTTGGCAGCATACCCTTAACAGCCTTTTCAAGGATACGTTCTGGTAGGCGTGCTTGTAGGTGTTCAAAAGTTTCTGTCTTCATTCCGCCAGGACGACCGGAATGACGACGGTAAAGTTTCTGGGAGCTTTTTTTGCCAGTGACGACAACTTTTTCAGCATTGACAACAATCACGAAGTCACCTGCATCCATATAAGGAGTAAATTGAGGTTTGTTTTTGCCTCGTAAAATCATGGCGATTTCAGTGGCTAGACGACCCAGACGTTGGTCCCGGGCATCTACTACATACCAATCGCGCTCTACTGTTTCTTGTTTGGGAAGATATGTTTTATTCATTACTGTTGCTGATTCTTAATCTTTATTTTCATCTTAAATATACATTCTAGACAGTAATTTCACTTAGAATATTATCTGAGAAATTATCTGAAAAGTTAAATGACGGTTGGGTATCGTACCAAATTTTCAGAGGAAAAGGGAATTCCCTATAGCCTACACGCAACAAGCACAGTCCTTGAGGTGGTGCGGCGTATCTAACTTCGTCTCGGCGTTCTTGTTCCCAGATGCTAGTCAAATTTTCTGGGGTTCGCTTTCTCGAACCAACTTGAACTAACATTCCTACTAATAAACGAACCATGCCATACAGAAATCCATCTGCTTGAATTTCAATATATACTAATGCTCCATCACGATAACATTGAGCATCTTGTACATTCACCCATGAATGCTTTCGCCCTGAATTAGCTCGGTGGAAAGCACTTAGATGATGTTTTCCAATTAAAGGTTTGAGTGCGGAGGCAATTAAGGATTCATCTAAAAGAGCATGATAATAGTGCCAACTGTAGGGTCTAACAAATAAATTGGGTAGTTTTTCGTTGTATAAGGTATAACGATACCGCCTATAGGATGCACTAAAACGAGCATGCCAAGTCTCGCTAACACCAGATGAAGCTCTAATCAGTATATCTTGAGGTAAGTAACTATTTAAAATAGATGCCCACTTTGATGGTGGGATCCTGCTAGCGATATTGAAATGAGCAACCTGAGCGGCGGCGTGAACTCCACTATCGGTTCTTCCGGCACCATATAAGGTCACATGGTGACCTACTACAGAAGAAATAGCTTTTTCAATTTCTTCCTGGACGCTACGGTGTTTGGGTTGCCGTTGCCAGCCATGAAAATGAGTTCCTTGGTATTGAATTACCAAGGCAACCCTTTGAGTCTTTTCTAGCTGGGGGCTTTGTGACATAGAATTATAATCTGGATGGGGATCGGCGAAAATACATCCACTACCCGATATTATTCCTAATTAAACTAATTCAAGAATTGCCATTTGGGCGTTATCACCGCGACGAGGTACTGTATGCAGGATACGAGTATAACCTCCTTTGCGTTCGCCATATCGAGTGGGAGCTTGTTCAAATAAAGCATGAACCAAGTCTTTGTCATAAAGGTAGCCAATCGCTTTACGGCGTGCGTTTAAAGAACCGTCTTTGGCTAGGGTAATCATTTTATCAACTTCGGCTCGTACTACTTTGGCTCGGGCTGTGGTAGTAGTAATTCGTCCATGACGAATTAATTCGGTAGCAAGCGCTCGCAGTAAAGCACGGCGTTGATCGGCTGGTTTGCTGAGTTTTTTAGTTTTAGAACGGTGACGCATGATGGCACTATCATTAAGTTAAAAGTTGTTCGATTTAAGCGTGTTTTGAAGCTCTTTCTGTTGGCAGAGTAATGCCCAAGCGACGCTGTAAGGCCTCCACTACCTCTTCTGCTGACTTCTGACCGAAATTTTTGATTTCTAAAAGGTCTTCTTGGGTATAGTCCAATAAATCAGCTACCGAGTTGACTTGCGCCCTCTTCAGACAGTTATAGGCTCGGACAGAAAGCTGCAATTCTTCGATGGGTATTTGAGCGGTTGGATCTTGGTCAATTTCGGAAACCGTATCTTCTGGATTAATTTCGATATTCTTCAGCGGATTAAATAAATCTACTAAAATACTAGCAGCAGAAGAGAGTGCTTCTTGTGGAGCGATACTGCCGTTTGTCCAGACTTCTAAAAGCAGTCTGTCTTTCGGATATCCATTTTCCCCACGAGTTTCTTCAACGCTGTAATTAACTTTCCGCACCGGCATAAAAATCGAATCTATTTGCAGAAAATCCAAAGATGTAGCTTCTTCACGACCTCTTTCAACCGTACGGTAGCCTTTACCTTTCTCAATCCTAAATTCCATTTCCAGTCTTCCAGCTTCTGCTAAGGTAGCTATATACTGGGTTTGATCGATGACTTCTACTTCAGAAGGTAAATCGAAGTGTGCTGCGGTGACTGTTGCAGGACCATTCACAAGTAACCTACCAATTTGGGGTTGAGGGGAATGACTTTTGAGAACAAGTTCTTTCATTCTCATGAGGATTTCTAGCACGTCTTCCCGCACACCTTTAACGGTGGCAAATTCATGAGTTACCCCCGCAATTCTAACTGCTGTAACTGATGTTCCTTCTAAATTGGATAGTAAAATCCTTCTCAGAGCGTTGCCAACAGTAATTCCTTGACCTCTTTCTAAAGGTTCCAAAACAAACTTAGAATAGTGGCTCCGACTTTCTTCTGTATTGGATTCTACACATTCAATTTGAAACTGCGCCACGGAGTAACCTCCCTTCCTTATCAGGTCTTATTGCGGCAGGCAATTATCGATTATTGCCTACCCCTATTCAAAGTAAATTTCCTACGTGCCCGCTTATTATCCTCCATTTATAATGGAATTTGGCAATAGTCGATAATACGAGATCGCAAGTAGGACGCTATTTATTTCTTCTTAAGCTGCCTTCTTTGACAGCTTTTCATACAAGCTATTTTATTTCTACGAACGGTCTCTTCCTGAGATTGAGACCAGCAACATTTCGGCGCTTTGGATTATTCACCTATTGTGGTCTTCTTCAATAGCAATAAGAAACTTACACAATTGTGAAAAAGCATAGTTATTGCCCAGAGCGATCGAAATTTAAATTGTATTTAAACTCTACGTCGTTTGGGTGGACGGCAACCGTTGTGAGGAATTGGGGTAATATCCCTTATCAACGTTATTTCCAATCCCGCTCCCTGAATTGCACGAATAGCTGTTTCTCGCCCTGCTCCCGGACCGCTGACCATTACTTCTATCTGACGCATACCTTGGTCCATAGCTCGTCTTGCTGCGCTTTCAGCAGCTGTTTGAGCAGCAAAGGGGGTTCCTTTTTTTGCTCCCTTAAAACCACTTGAACCAGCAGAGGCCCAGGAAATTACATCTCCATTCGGATCGGTAATTGTGACAATGCTATTGTTGAAAGTAGACTGGATATAGCCTATTCCATTAGGTACGTTACGTTTCTGTTTCCTGCTTCCGCTTTTTTTTCCTGATTGTCGCGCCATATCGTTATAGTTGAATTAAAGGTAAAAAATTGATTATCCTGCCAATTCCAAGGATGAAAAATAACTAACTATTTTACTTACCTGGGGCCTTCTTCTTACCAGCTACTGTCTGTCTTCTTCCTCTACGGGTTCTAGCATTAGTACGAGTTCTTTGACCTCTGACTGGTAAGCCCATGCGGTGACGGCGACCTCTGTAAGTCCCAATATCGACCAAGCGCTTAATATTCATTGCTTCCCAGCGCCTTAAGTCACCTTCGACCTGATAGTTTTTCTCTACCTCAGCTCGTAAGGATGCTACATCACTATCGCTTAAATCTTTAACTCTGGTATCAGGATTTACACCTGTTGCAGCTAATATTTTGTGCGAGCTTGTTAAGCCGATTCCAAAAATGTAAGTTAGACCTATTTCAACGCGCTTATCGCGTGGCAAGTCTACTCCGGCAATACGTGCCATTATAGAAGTCTCCTAATATGTTGTCTTTCATTTATCTATACCGGCTTTTAATGTTCGGATGCCCAAGGCTGCGGGTCAACATATCCTAATTATTAATGCCCCCTCCAAGGTTAGAAGAGCGAAATTACTGATTTTTAGTTATCTTGACACTCTTCAAGCACGGTTTTATCCTTGACGTTGCTTGTGCTTTGGATTTTCACAAATAACCATTACGCGACCACGACGTTTAATCACATTGCACTTTTCGCACATTTTTTTTACGGAGGCTCTTACTTTCATTTTAATTAACTCCAAATAGTAGATTATAACACGAATTCGGAAATTATTCAGTTAAAAGGGTGCAAACCCAAAAAACCTAGATTGTAGTATAATAATTCACATAAGCTTACTTTTTACGCAATCGGTAAGTAATTCGACCTTTTGTTAGGTCATAGGGGGTCAACTCCACTTTGACGCGGTCGCCGGGTAAAATTTTGATATAGTTTCGGCGAATCTTGCCGCTGATGTGGGCTAAGACGTTAAAGCCATTATCTAGATCGACACGGAACATGGCATTAGGCAAGGATTCGGCCACCGTCCCTTCCATTTCAATTAAATCTTGTTTGGACAACTTGTTTTTCCTTCAACTCAACAGTATTTTATTGATTGGGGCTATCAACTTTGTCTTCAAAAAGCGCTAAATATATCAACAATTTATTAATATATCTGATTCAAAATTTTATTGCTGAACCGATCGAATTCAGATGCTAGGGTGGAGGTTAGAAGTAAAATGAAAGTAAAATTAATTAAACATTCCTATTACTTCTAACAAGCAAGTCTTAACAACTGACAATTAAATCTTTTAAGTCAGAAGTAACTTCTTGAGGAGATCTATTGCCATTGATAGTTACCAACTGTTTGCGATCGCCGTAATAATCAATTAAAGGGGTAGTTTCGGAATGGTAAATTTCTAAACGACGACGAATAACCTCTTCGGTATCATCTTTTCGTCCGCGTTCGAGTAAACGTCCTACTACTACATCATCTGGTACATCTAGGTTGATCGCCGTTGCGCCATCTAAATTCATTTTTTTCAACAAATTATCTAAAAAAACGGCTTGTTCGACGGTTCGAGGAAAACCGTCAAGGATCCATCCGGAACTAGTATCAGCTTTGTGCAAACGCTCTTCGACCATATCTTGTACTAGTTCGCTAGGGACTAATTGACCGCTATCTACATAGCTTTTAGCCTTAATACCCAAAGGTGTTTGTTCTTTAATTGCTTCGCGGAGGATATCGCCTG
>JBCBQE010000052.1:0-14913 GCA_039820385.1 Cyanobacteria bacterium J06635_10 | reverse complement strand
TGGTGCCAAGTTGGCACCATTACGCACTGCTTCTACAGCTTGCTTTTGCAAAGATTCCACAGCAGCTTTCAAGCCTTCCCGCCCGCTGCCAATGGAAAATACGGTAGATAATTCAACTGTATTAAAATCTGACTTTTCTATCTCAATTAATTGAGCTTCAGTTAACACCGGTGATTCCAACTTAAACCGACGAGCATATTCGGGTTTAGGATCGAGTAAATTGCCGCGCGAGCCTAATTCTACCTTCAACGACATCACCAACTTCTCTCGTAAAGGATCGATCGGTGGATTTGTTACCTGAGCAAAGCGCTGCTTGAAATAGTCATACAGTAAATGTGGTTTTTCCGATAGTACCGCTAGAGGGATATCATCACCCATACAAAAAGTCGGTTCTTTAGCATCAATTGCCATTGGCTGAATGACCATTTCCACATCTTCGGTGGTATAACCAAAAGCTATCTGATGCCGTAGTAAAGCTTGTCTGTCTTCAGCGTCGATTGTAAGTTGTTGGTTTTCAATATTGTAATTTCCATGACCATTAGTACCATTACCATTAACACCATTTCCATTGTTAATTGATAATTGTTTATTGTTAATTGAAAACTCTTGTCGATACTGTCGTAACCATTCCCCATAAGGATGACTTTTGGCAACCCGTTGTTTGATATCCCAATTCTTGAGAATTTCGTGGTTTTCTAAATCCACAGCGATCATTTCTCCGGGGCCTAGTCTACCTTTCTCGATAATCTTTTCTTCAGGGAAATCAACCACACCAGCTTCTGAAGCAACCACAATATAATCATCAGAGGTAATGCAGTAACGCGCCGGCCTTAAACCGTTACGGTCTAAAGTTGCACCAACTGTGCACCCATCACTAAATACTAAAAGCGCTGGACCGTCCCAAGCTTCTTGCAAACCGCTGTAGTATTCATAGAAATCTACAATCTCCGGATAATTACTTAAAGCCGGTTGATTTTTATAAGCCTCCGGAACCATAATCATCAGGGCTTCCAAAGGGCTGCGTCCCGAACGTACCTGTAACTCAAATACGTTATCTAAGGTAGCAGAATCGCTATTACCTATACGTACAAACGGCTTTAATTCCTCACTACGCCCTTTCCAAATCTGATGAGTTAAACTTGCTTGTCTGGCTTTCATCCAGTTGATATTACCCAAAAGGGTATTAATTTCTCCATTGTGCCCTAAAAGCCGCATCGGTTGTGCTAGAGGCCATTTGGGCATTGTATTCGTGCTAAAACGGCGATGGTAGACGACAAAACTACTCTTATAAGCGGGATTCTTTAAATCCAGATAAAAATCTCCCAAAACGGCCGATCGCACCATACCCTTGTACACAATCGTCCGACTCGATAGCGAACAAATATAGAATTCCTCCATGGAGTCGCCATCTAAGCTACCAATAGCATTATGAATGCGGCGGCGGGTAATATAGAGCCTTCTTTCTAACTCCTCTCCACTAACATCTTCGGCTTTGAGAAAAACCTGTTCAATTTGCGGTTGATGTTCCCGAGCTTGTACCCCTAAAACCTCCCCATCCACCGGAACCACTCGCCATCCCAGTATCGATAAATTTTCCGATTGCGCTACCTGCTCCACAATTGAGCGTGTAGTACTCGCGGCTTGTTCGTCACGGGGTAAAAACACCATCCCCACAGCGATATTTTTATCCTTCGCTGCTTCTATACCCTTAGTTTTCCAATCTTCTGAGAACAACTCCCAAGGTATTGCGCTTAATATTCCCGCACCATCACCAGAATCGCGATCGGCACTACAACCACCGCGATGTTCTAAACAGGTTAAAGCAACCAAACCTTTTGCTATGATTTCATGACTTTCCTGCTGCTGACGATGGGCAATGAAACCTACCCCACAAGCGTCTCTTTCTTCAACCAACCACCTTTGGCCTAAAAAAGTATCTGAACATGGGATGTGTTTGTCTTGATTCATTTGGTTGTTATTCATAGAATGTCCCCCGACATCAAAAATTGCCATTTTTTACCACCAATTCTTGAAAAAAATTCCTTCACAAAGAGATAGAGAAAACTGAGTTACCAAAATGTTGGGAAAAAAAATTTAACTCTAGGCTTGCTTTTTTGTACGCCCATGTTAAACTTACCCCGTTATTTTTTATGTGTTTATGCTGAGTTGGGCGAGTTCATCTGTGTATCGCCAGTTTTCTATTTATATCTTGAGGCTATATATTCTCTCAATCAGTTTGTCTAAAATGCAAGCTTTTTTTGCTGATGTAGCTATTTCTCGCCGACCTGAAACAAAATTTATATCATTAGCTTCATTACTTTAAATACCGAAATCGCGCTAATTGGGTGCCAAAATCAGCGTATTACACTAATTGTCTATTTGCAATTGGCGATCGTCTATCTAATTGTATAAATTTTATTGCGATACGCCCCTGAAAAATCTGATGAATGCAAACTATACCCGTACAAATAGGCTTGAAAAAAAACGGTAAAACACTTCAATAATTTATCTTGTACCAGAGAAAATTTTTATAACTTTTTGGCAATCAAGATGTCTTTATTGACGCATTATTTACAATTTTTATGCGTCAATTACCAATGTCATTGTTTTCTAAGAGACAAAAGTCCATTTGTATCTACCACTTTAGAGTTATTTTACTTTGATGACTATTTCGATGTCAGAAAAATCAATTTTTTGAGTCACTACTTAACTAACATTATGGTCAAAAAGCTTTCTTTGGGTCAAGAAAAATTCCGCAGTCTTATGAGTCATAAAAACGATCGCATTTTTGTCAAGACTACGGCATTAACAATCTTGGCGATAATGCTAAATTTGACTGCGGGTGACCTTGCTAGTTCTCAACCTTCTAACATACAAGTTAGTCCGCGCTCAAAGAGCGAACAAGGGATGCCTTCTTCAAATCGATCTTCAGTTATATCAACTTCAAGAGGATTATTTAACTACGGTAATCAAATATCTCTCAATGGTCGCACGCTACCGGGAACTTGGCTGCAACAAAAAGGTAAAAAGTTATCGGTAGCGACTTATCTGAGTGACGGGGCACTGCGCCAGTTAATAGGAGTAGATTTATTAAATAGCAACAGTCCACAACTACAACCAGTACAGTGGTTTTCATCCGAGTCTAAGCCACAAGTTTTAACTGGTTTTCATGCTTCTGGATATCGTTATTTAGATATTACAAGATTTGCGAAAAAATCAAAATGGGATTTGATTGCTCGTGGCGATACCTTAGTAATTTCTACACCAAGAGCTAAAGTCAAAAAAATTAATCATGATATTGACTCATCTCCACAACAGCAAATAGTTATAGATTTGGATCGTCCAACACCTTGGAAACTGACAGCAGGTTCCTTGATTAAAAAGCCAAAGCCATTACCTCAAATTCCAGCGGATTCTCAAAGTGTAGTTATTAAAACTAATATTCCAACTCCCATTCCAGTTCCCCCTGCAAGAGAGTGGATAATTACCATTGATGGAGTAGCAAAGCGTAAGTTGGTGCAGCGTTTTACTCCGCCACCGCCAGTACCGCAACCCATACAATTAGAAGGTATATTCCTGACAAAACCGCAACCAGTATCTCCCCTGAGAACCCCCGAGCCACTTATTAAACAAGTGGAAGTAGTAAACAATCAAACAATTATTAAACTGGTAGTTCCCTTTGGCTTAACTCCCCGAATTAGCACTTTACCCAAACCCTATCGTTTAGTTGTCGATATTCGTCCCGATGCTTTATTAGGACGTTCAATCGACTGGGCACCAGGATTGCGCTGGCAACAGCAGTTCGTGTCTTTGGCTAACGAGCGCTTTCCAGTAGTGTGGTTAGAGATTAATCCTCGCATATCCAAAGCCAAAATTAGACCTGTCCCTACCAACCAAGGGGAACAGAAAGGTACCGCACCCCTAATCAAAACTGCGCGAAAATATCTAGCAGCGGCCGCAATTAATGGTGGTTTCTTCAATCGCAAAAACCGCTTACCCTTGGGGGCAATTCGCCGGGATAATCAGTGGTTATCCGGTCCGATTCTTAACAGGGGTGCAATTGCTTGGAACGATGCCGGACAATTCTACATGAATCGCCTTTCTTTAGAAGAAAATTTAGTTATTTCAAACAATCAAAAGCTGCCAATTTCTCACCTCAACAGTGGATACGTACAGCAAGGAATAGCGAGATATACGCATTTGTGGGGACCAACTTATACTCCGCTCACCGATAACGAAACTATTGCGGAAGTGAGAAACAACCGAGTTACCAAACAATATGCAGGAGGGAAAGTTGGAGTTGGAGCCGTTCCCATTCCTAAAAATGGCTATCTACTAGCTTTTCGTGCCAATGCCGTAGATAATGCCCAACTATTGCCAATTGGAACACCTCTACGTATTCTCAGTTCAACAGTTTCTCCAGAATTTAACCGCTATCCCCACGTATTGGGAGCGGGGCCTCTATTGCTAAAAGACAATCAAATTGTTCTCGATGCTCAAGCCGAAAAATTCAGTAAAGCTTTCGCCGAACAAAAAGCTATCCGTAGTGCTATTTGTACCACCTCAACCGGAAAGCTGATAATTGCTGCAGTACACAACCGCGCTGGTGGAAAAGGACCTAGCTTAACAGAACATGCTCAATTAATGCAGCAACTGGGGTGCGTCAACGCTCTGAACTTGGACGGTGGTAGTTCTACAAGCCTTTATCTGGGGGGACAATTACTCGATCGTTCCCCAAGCACCGCCGCTAGCGTTCACAACGGAATTGGTATTTTCTTACCCCATCGCTGACGGGAGAAATGCGATAAGCCGCTCGCGGGCACCCAATCGCAAATCCCTTAATGGGTTAGTTACTGTTTTATAATAGCTATCCATATCTGTACAAATATGATCGAATGTCCATCAGAAAAATATTTGATTGTAATGTGGTACGCTGATTTATAAGCTCTACCAATTTAACCGCCTAGCCTTATATGAAGTAAGGAAAGCACGGTAAGTTGCCATTTGGCCTAATTAAATATTTTTTAACTCCATTGTTAGTAAACAATGTGGCTAACAGCCTCCCTTGTGGTCAAGGAACTAAAGTTATCTTAACCACAGGACCAAGCTGCAAGGCGCTTCTAGTAGAAAAAACTTTATACCGTCAGTTTTTCTACCCAAATGTCCATATATGTACAAATATGGGTAGGTATTTAGAAGCGGTTCTTAAACAACTAATAGAGCGATCGCAACCGCCCTTAAACCTGTCTAACTAGAGTATAAAACTCATTCATGGGAGTGGGCGGTTTTCCGTAGGCTGCCAGTTTTTGACAGGTACCCATGAGAATTTTTTACGAGAATAAAATTTGGCACGCAGCCCTTGACAACAGAGTTCTAATCCCCACTCAACCTCTCTTGATTACTGATGGGCTAAATGTTTTATAATTTACTTAAATTTACAGTATCCAATAGGAAAAATTACTAATAGTTGAAGACTTTTTAAAGCTAGTAAAAAGCTATCTTCATGATTGATGAAGAATTGGTGTAAACATACCATAATCGCCACCTGTTGATTACACCGTAACAATTGACTTTGGTATGTTTGGCTAAGGTGGACTCAATTGCAGATAATTACGGTTGCAATATTACGCTACTTTTTTCCAACAATAGTTAAGAATACTAGCGGATTTTTATGTCTTCAAACGAGGTAACTATGGCTCAATTCCAAGAAACAACAGAAGCAAACGCGCTTACCCTACCCCCAGCAATGACTCCTAAAGGTGTTGCTGCAACTGAGTTACGCCCTTGGGGTTCATTCACAATTTTAGAAGAAGCGCGCGGTTATAAAATCAAGCGTATTGAAGTTAAGCCAGGACATCGTCTTAGCTTACAAATGCACCATCACCGCAGCGAACACTGGATTGTCGTATCTGGGACTGCTAAAGTTACTTGCGGCGAGCAAGAAATTGTTTTGAGCAATAACCAGTCCACATATGTACCGCAATGTACCGCCCATCGGTTAGAAAACCCCGGTGTAATTCCCTTGATATTGATTGAAGTACAAAATGGGGAATACTTAGGAGAAGATGATATTGTCCGTTACCAAGACGACTATGCTCGGCACGAAAAATAAAATTGGGGATGGTTTAAAGGAGACCAACTCTTAACAAAGTCGTAACCTTAATTTAAAAATATATTGTGTTCGTTTAAACTACCCACGGAAACTTTCTACCTTTTTTGGTTTTAGAGTTTCCGTGGGGTATTTTTAGGAAAAAGGCGCTTTTTCTTATTGATAAAAATAATTTGAGATTGAGTCATCGCGACTTTAATTTATCTATGGGATTTTTTATTCAATTTGTATAGGATTTAGCAAAAATGTATATTGTCTTGTAGAGTGTGTGACATTTGGTAAGATTATGAACCCAATAATAAGGTTTTACTGTCACGCACCAACCTGATATTGTGACACTTGTGACCAGAAAATAAAATGGATACAACGGAACGGTGCTCGGCCGTGGAAGGAAAAAATATTTTCCGCGCCTTCATTCATGCCAAGCTAGGGAGGTACCCCTAGATTCGGGCAGGCGGGTACTTGATAACTGATAACTGATAACTGAATTGACGGGTACCCATGAGCATTCCTGTAGTCAATAGCGCAATTATTAAGCCTATTGCGACAGATGTTCCCACTTCACTCAAATTTAAAATCTAAAATCCAAAATTCCCAAACAGCTTTTCCATGATTCAAATTTCTCAAGTTGCAGCAGACGAGATACAGCGATTAAAATCAAAGCAAAAACAGCCGAACCTTTTATTTCGCCTAACCGTAAAACCCGGTGGTTGTTCAGATTGGTTTTACGATATGTCTTTTGACGACGAACAAACATTAGCAGATGGCGATCGCATTTTCACCTGTAACGAAATACAAGTAGTAATAGATGGAGCAACATTAGAACATATTGAGGGCTTAGCTATAGAATATTCCGAAGACCTCATGGGTGGCGGCTTTCGTTTTTACAACCCCCAAGCAAAGACAATTTGCGGCTGTGGTAATTCTTTCTCCAAAGAATAAGCAGCAGCAAAAATCAAAAGTAAAAGGTTAAGGGTGCCCCTCGGCCAAAATACTCCTTATTCCCTTCCTTTCTTCTCTCTATCCCCTTGTACCCCCCCATCCCTTTGACATGATACATTAAAAAAATATAAAAATTTTATAATAAATTGACATAATCTTTTCAAAAAAGAGATATAATCAGGATTTGTTAAAACTTAGATAATAAGCAGCTTCATGTGCTGTAACTCATGCCAACAATACAGCAATTAATTCGTAGCGAACGCGTTAGCACGCGTCAGAAAACTAAATCCCCGGCTCTGAAACAATGCCCTCAGAGACGGGGTGTTTGTACCAGGGTTTACACAACAACGCCTAAGAAACCAAATTCCGCTCTGAGAAAAGTAGCAAGGGTAAGATTGACTTCAGGATTTGAGGTTACCGCTTACATTCCTGGAATCGGTCATAATTTGCAAGAACACTCAGTTGTAATGATTCGTGGCGGTAGGGTGAAAGACTTACCTGGCGTGAGATACCACATAATCCGTGGAACTCTAGACACAGCAGGAGTTAAAGACCGCAAGCAAAGTCGTTCAAAGTACGGAACAAAGCGTCCGAAGGAATAATTATCGCGGCTCAATTTGAGGGTCGTGAAAAAATAATCAAAGCGTTCGAGTAATCCGTCAATGCACGGTACAAGAACGCTTAGTATTACTTAAAAATCCTAAAACTCCGGCTTCAGAATGATGCAGTGAATCTACGTCTATAATCCTAAACTAGGTATAAAAAGAGTAGTTCATATCTAGCTACCCAAAAGCAAGGAAATCTGCTTGCTACATTTTCTTGTAGTTAGCGTCCTTCTGTTTCTTTAATGAAGCTTTTGTTCTATGGACTCCAGGTCGGTGAAAAATAAGGTTTTTCTTACACATCACTCCATGGCGACTGTAGATGAGGTTAGTTTACCTTGAAACATAAAGACGTTTTAGATATTCGTGTAAATATCAACTTAAACATCAACGTATAAATGACCTTAATGCATATAGTTGGAGCAGTTTTTTTCAACTATTCGCAGCGTTATCGGTATACTGATAAAGTTGAGAAAACCTTCGCAGGATCTTGAGTTTAACTTGAGCTAGTTCGGGTAGTTATAGATTCTCCTGAAGCCTTTTGCTTAGCATCGTCCGTTTGTAGAGCAAAACTTGCTTAAATTTCAGCATTTTAAGTGAGTATTCCTGGGAAAAGCAGAACAACGCTGGTTTTGTACCTGTATGCTCTCAAAAAATAGGTAGGGTGGGCTACACCCGAATTTATGCTTGTAGAACTTTTGGAGCCGACTCCCTTGGTAGAAGCAAGAAGCAGACCCTCTAAAATAATATTTAGTTGAATGACTAGCGGAGATTCGCCACAGGCGCATATCTTAAGTTTAGTCAAGTTCTGTATAGAAGTCTCCCATTCTTAATTATCTACGACTGTAAACCCACATGCGTACAAAAATCGCATTATATCAGGTCAGGTGAAGTAGAAATAGGGATATAACTATATGATGCCCGGAAGTATCAAAAGCATTTCTGTCGTAGTTGCTATATTGAATTAAAGGTTAAGTATGTCTCGTCGTGGTGTTATTCAAAGGCGCGCAGTACCGCCAGACTCAGTTTACAACAGTCGCTTGATAAGTATGACAATCAGGCGAATTATGCGTCATGGGAAGAAATCTCTTGCCGCGCGGATCGTTTATGACGCAATGAAAATCATTGAAGAAAGAACTGGTGGCGATCCAACAGAAGTATTTGAAAGAGCAATACGCAATTTAACTCCACTGGTGGAAGTAAAAGCTCGGCGAGTTGGCGGAGCAACTTATCAAGTACCAATGGAAGTACGTTCGGAGAGAGGAACAACCCTCGCACTACGTTGGTTAGTACAGTATTCCCGTCAGCGTCCTGGTAGAACAATGGCTAGTAAGCTGGCAAACGAATTAATGGACGCGTCTAACGAAACGGGTAGCGCAATTAGGAAACGGGAAGAAACGCACAGAATGGCAGAAGCAAATAAAGCCTTTGCACATTATCGTTATTGAGTTGAAGAAGGATATATTGCCTTCTGGTTAAGGTGTTATATCACCTTTATTACCATAAAATCGGACGGTTTTCCGTCCATAGTATAGAAACTTCTCCCTTTGGTAATATACAAGATATCTGTAGGTTGAAAACCATAGGAGGCAGTTGTGGCACGTACCAACCCGCTAGAAAAAGTGCGCAATATGGGTATTGCAGCGCATATTGATGCGGGAAAAACTACAACAACAGAAAGAATACTGTTTTACTCCGGCATAATTCACAAAATTGGTGAAGTTCACGAGGGAACGGCTGTTACCGACTGGATGGCACAAGAACGGGAGCGGGGAATTACTATTACTGCTGCCGCAATTAGTACTAGTTGGAAAAACCATCAAATTAACATTATCGATACCCCCGGTCACGTGGACTTCACTATTGAAGTTGAACGTTCTATGCGGGTATTGGATGGTGTAATTACGGTTTTATGCTCTGTAGGCGGCGTGCAGCCTCAGACCGAGACAGTTTGGCGGCAAGCAGATCGCTACGGGGTGCCGAGAATTATCTTTGTTAATAAGATGGATCGCACCGGCGCAAACTTTTACAAGGTTTACGAACAAGTACGCGATCGCCTGCGGGCTAACGCCGTTCCCATTCAATTGCCCATTGGTAGCGAAAGCGAGTTTAGTGGCATTATTGACCTAGTGAAAATGCGTGCCTTTGTTTACAACAACGACCAAGGTACGGATATCCAAGAGCAGGATATACCGGGTGAAATGCAAGAACTGGCTTCGGAATACCGCACCAAACTCATTGAAGCAGTAGCTGAAACCTCAGATAACTTGATGACTAAGTATTTCGAGGGTGAGGAGCTAAGCGTTGAGGAAATTGTTCAAGCTTTGCGTGTAGGTACAATCGCCGGAACTATGGTGCCGATGCTTTGCGGTTCGGCATTCAAAAACAAAGGCGTACAGTTATTGCTTGATGCAGTGGTAGATTATTTGCCATCTCCATTGGATGTACCTCCAATTCAAGGTACTCTACCAAGCGGTGAAACCGTTGAAAGACACGCAGACGATGAAGCACCTCTAGCGGCTCTAGCTTTCAAAGTCATGGCTGACCCTTATGGTCGTTTGACGTTTGTTAGAGTTTACTCTGGCGTGCTTAAGAAAGGCAGCTATGTGTACAACTCCACTAAAGAGAAAAAAGAACGAATTTCTCGCTTAGTGGTGATGAAAGCAGATGACCGACAAGATGTCGAAGAACTGTGTGCGGGAGACTTAGGGGCTACAGTGGGCTTAAAGGAGACCTTGACAGGTGATACCCTTTGCGATCAAGATTCTCCAGTGATTCTGGAATCGCTTTATATTCCCGAATCAGTCATATCGGTGGCGGTTGAACCTAAAACCAAGCAAGATATGGAGAAGTTGGGTAAAGCATTGCAAGCACTATCGGAAGAAGATCCAACCTTCCGAGTTAGCGTTAACCCCGAAACTAATCAAACAGTGATTGCGGGAATGGGTGAACTACACTTAGAAATTCTTGTAGATAGGATGCTACGAGAATTTAAGGTAGAAGCCAACGTTGGTGCGCCGCAGGTTGCTTATCGCGAAACAATCCGCAAACACATAAACGGAATTGAAGGTAAATTCATCCGTCAGAGCGGTGGTAAAGGTCAATACGGTCACGTAGTTGTAAACTTGGAACCTGCAGAACCTGGAAGCGGTTTTGAATTCGTTTCTAAGATTGTTGGTGGTTCTGTACCAAAAGAGTATATCGGACCTGTTGAGCAGGGAATGAAAGAAACCAGCGAATCCGGTATTATAGCTGGGTATCCGTTAATTGACGTAAAAGCAACGTTAGTTGATGGGTCTTATCACGATGTAGACTCTTCGGAAATGGCTTTCAAAATTGCCGGTTCAATGGCGATGAAAGAAGCTGTGATGAAAGCTTCACCAGTGCTTTTAGAACCTATGATGAAAGTTGAGGTAGAAGTACCCGAAGAATTTCTTGGGGATGTCATAGGCGATCTCAACTCTCGTCGCGGTCAAATTGAAGGCATGGCATCCGAACAAGGCTTAGCCAAAGTAACTTCTAAAGTTCCGTTGGCACAAATGTTTGGTTACGCAACTGACATTCGGTCAAAAACCCAAGGTAGGGGTGTTTTCTCGATGCAGTTCAGTAGCTACGAAGAAGTGCCTCGCAACGTGGCTGAGGCAATCATCGCTAAAAACAAAGGGAACGCATAGTTATAAAAGGAAACGAGCATACATGGCACGCGAAAAATTTGAAAGAAATAAACCACACGTTAATATCGGTACTATTGGCCACGTTGACCACGGTAAAACCACGTTAACAGCAGCCATCACCATGACTTTATCTGCTTTGGGTAACGCTGCGGCAAAGGATTACGCTGATATCGACAACGCACCTGAAGAAAAAGCACGGGGTATTACTATCAATACCGCCCACGTTGAATATGAAACTGGGGATCGCCACTACGCTCACGTGGACTGTCCCGGACACGCTGACTATGTGAAAAACATGATCACTGGTGCAGCCCAAATGGACGGTGCGATTCTCGTGGTGTCTGCTGCAGACGGTCCAATGCCCCAAACCCGCGAACACATCTTGTTAGCGAAGCAGGTTGGTGTACCCAGCCTCGTTGTCTTCTTAAACAAGCAAGACATGGTGGATGATGAAGAATTATTGGAGTTGGTGGAATTGGAAGTCCGCGAACTTCTTAGCGATTACGACTTTCCTGGCGACGATATCCCCGTAGTTTCTGGTTCTGGTTTGCAAGCCTTGGAAACAATGCTTTCTAATCCCAAGATTCAGAAAGGCGAAAACGAGTGGGTAGATAAAATCTATGACTTGATGGAGCAAGTAGATGCTTTCATTCCTACTCCAGAACGTGCCGTAGATAAGCCCTTCTTGATGGCCGTGGAAGACGTATTCTCCATCACAGGTCGCGGAACTGTAGCCACCGGTAGAATCGAACGTGGAGTAGTTAAAGTTGGCGACCAAGTTGAACTAGTTGGTCTCAGAGATACTCGCCCCACCACCGTAACTGGTATCGAGATGTTTAAGAAGAGTCTCGATGAAGGTATGGCTGGAGATAACGCCGGAATATTACTACGCGGTATGCAAAAAACTGATATCGAGCGTGGCATGGTAATTGCAAAGCCCGGTAGCATTACTCCTCATACTGAATTTGAAGGTGAAGTATACGTTTTAACAGACAAAGAAGGCGGTCGTAAAACCCCATTCTTTGCAGGTTATCGTCCTCAATTCTACGTGCGTACCACTGATGTAACAGGTTCCATTAAGTCCTTCACCGCCGATGATGGTAGCGCTGCGGAAATGGTAATGCCCGGAGACCGCATCAAAATGAATGTAGAACTCATCAACCCAATTGCCATTGAAACAGGAATGCGCTTTGCAATTCGTGAAGGTGGTCGTACCATTGGTGCTGGCGTAGTTTCTAAAATCATCAAGTAATTGATGGACTTTGACTAAAATAGGAGCAGGGATGGTATGATGCATCTCTGCTTTTTTAACTTTGTTTGAGTGGAAAGAGGAACAGTCAAAATTATCAAGTGATTTTTTGGTTTTGATTTAACTCATATAAATTTCCATTCATAGCAGTGCAAACAATCAGAACCAGGAAAATTGAACAGATGGCTACTTTACAACAGCAGAAAATTAGAATTCGTTTAAAAGCTTTTGACCGTCGTTTACTCGATACATCTTGCGAGAAAATAGTTGATACTGCTAACCGCACTAACGCCACAGCAATTGGTCCGATACCTTTACCAACAAAACGCCGCATTTACTGCGTACTTCGTTCGCCTCACGTAGATAAAGATTCACGAGAACATTTTGAAACTCGTACCCATCGCCGCATTATCGATATCTACCAGCCTTCCTCTAAAACCATTGATGCTTTGATGAAACTTGATTTACCATCTGGTGTGGACATTGAAGTCAAACTTTAATTATTGATTGTAGTTTTTCAACAACCCTTAACCGGTACATAACAACTCATAAAATATACTTAAGTGTCCATAGATACTAGTTACCCTTAGAAATTTTTCTAAGGGCTTTTTATTCGCCATAAGCCTACTCCCTTGCCGCGATACCCGTAACTCTCATTAATTGAACTAGGGAGTGAGGGAAGGAAAAAATTTTTATAGGTAATCTCAGTGCGGGCGGGATAGGAGTCAAGCAACAAAAACATGGAAAAAAGAGTCAAAACTATCCTCCAACGGAGTAACCCAAAAACTGGTGCGGGATAGTAGTCTGAGATTCATTGTTTAGGAAAGAACTGGTTTTGACTGGTGCCATTTGCCGTCAAGGGTTCCCACAAAATTTTTTTCTCCTTAAAAAAAATTCTCGTGGGTGCCCGTCAGCACCAATTTATCAGTCCCAAAAACTCATGGTTTTCCAATATTTTTAGTGAATAGCCACAACGCCAAAAACGACTTTAGGATAAAATGTAAAGAAAATAGGGGTTTTTCCACAAAGAAATACTTTTATCTACAGTAAAAATATAAATTGCGGTAAATATGACATCCTCCTCTAAAATTGCAGTTCGCGAACTACCTCTGTTTCCATTACCAGATGTAGTTCTGTTTCCCACAAGACCTTTACCTCTACATATTTTTGAATTTCGCTACCGAATCATGATGAACACGATTTTGGATAACGATCGCAGATTCGGGGTATTGATGGTGGATCCTGCAAAAGGTACGGTTGCTAACGTTGGTTGCTGTGCGGAAATCATTCATCACCAACGCCTAAAAGATGACCGAATGAAAATGCTAACTTTAGGACAACAAAGGTTCCGCATTTTAGAATACGTTCGCGAAAAGCCTTATTTTGTTGGGTTAGTAGAATGGATTGATGATGAAGAAGCCAGTCAAGATTTACGACACGAAGCATCTGAAGTAGAACAGCTATTGCGCGATGTTGTCCGGCTTAGTGCTAAATTAACCGAGCAAAATATAGAATTACCACAGGATCTACCTGCATTACCAAAAGAATTGTCTTACTGGGTAGCAAGTAACCTGTATCGTGTTGCCCCCGAGCAACAATCATTGTTAGAAATGCAAAATACTGCTGCCCGCTTAGAACGAGAAGCAGAAATCTTAACTTCAACTCGTAATCATTTAGCAGCTCGTACTGTTCTTAAAGATACATTAAATCAAAAATTATAATTAATCATCGATCGTTCGTAATTGGTTATTAACTACTAATTAGATCAACTTTATTAAACTTAAAAGTCCTTTTTAAGTTTATTCTATGTGTCTAATAAAGTAATTTTAACTAGTTTTTGATTTGAAATATGCTTGTTTAACTAAGGGAAATAGTAAAATTTTCACAACTCAAAGTGCTGAATTCTATTCCCTATTTATAGATTCTTAGTCTATCATATTCTCTGAAAGCATATGTTTAAACATTTTATTCTTCAGTACTTACTATGGTTAAATAACTGCAAAAATACTAATTTACTAAACACCGAACTATAAAATTATCAAAGTTTATACATCTATATGCTGAACGTTTAATAAGTTTCAATTTGTTGCTAACACCTTGTAGCATAGATTAAATTCTGGCAATTAAATCTTGTATTTCACATTACTACAACGCCGGTTATTCATAATCATTACCTATTACATCGTAAAATATGGAATATCGATTAATAAGTAATTATTATAGTTCTGGGTTATATAGTAAGTAATTAGCCGGACTTGATATCATGTATTTATTTAGAAATTATCGCTCATAATTTAACTATTATTAACCGAGTTAGTACCAAAATTTAGATTAATC
>JBCBQE010000051.1:0-14925 GCA_039820385.1 Cyanobacteria bacterium J06635_10 | reverse complement strand
TCATAGTAAAATTGCAGCAACGCCAAATTTTAGATGGGTTTGCCCTGTATTTGTTTTGTGGCATAAAGTATATTGATGTTAGATAAGATGTTATTTACACATATAATCCTGCCGTTTTTTTGTTAGAAAGTGTAATAGTCATAGCATAATCCTCTAATTTAAATTTTTTTTGCACAAAAATAGTGTAATTTTTACTAACTAAAATTATGAAACCCATAGAAGAGTTTTTGTCGTATTTAGATGACTTAGATATTAAACTTTGGATTGATGAAGTTAACGGATCTCCTGCACGAGATTTTAAACTGCGCTGTAATGCTCCTAAAGGAAAACTGACACCAAATATACGTGCTGAGTTAGGTAAGCGTAAAGATGAAATTATCGCGTTTCTGCTGCATACCAGTCTCGCCTCAACTTCTACTGTTGAACCTATTCGACCTATTTCAAGGAACGGAACTATCCCTTTGTCGTTGAATCAGCAAAGATTGTGGTTTCTACAGCAAATTGAGGGAGAAAGTACTACCTATAACGAGTTTTTTGCCGCGAGCATTAAGGGTTTGCTTCAGATAAGTCATTTGGAGCATAGCTTGCAAGAAATTATACAGCGTCACGAAATTCTACGTACCACTTTTCCCAATCAAGATGGCTATCCTATCCAGGCGATCGCTCCAAAGGTGGCAATAACCTTACCTTTGGTTGACTTGCAGGCATTGCCAAAAGTTGAGCAGTCTTCTCTCATACAACAGTTATCTAAAGAAGTTCAACGGACCTTTGACCTAGTCAAAGGTCCGTTGTTGCGAGTTACCTTAGTGCAACTAGAGAAAGAGTCTTATGTGTTGCTACTTTGTATGCACCACATTGTTTATGATGGTTGGTCAATGGGGATATTCATTCAAGAACTATCTAGCTTATATAAAGCGAATTGTGCTGGAGTTCCATCCCCTTTACCAGAATTACCTATCCAATATGCCGACTTTGCAGTTTGGCAGAGACAATGGTTGAGTGGAGAAGTCCTAAAAACTCAACTAAATTACTGGCTTTCTCAATTGCATGGTGCTCCATCCCTGTTACAATTACCTACTGACCGTCCTCGCCCAAGTGTGCAAACTTACCACGGTCGCACTGAAAGTTTTGCGTTAAATAGGGATTTAACTCAAAAATTGCAAACCCTGTCTCAGGAGTCGGGTACAACCTTATTTATGACACTGTTGGCAGCGTTTGCCACTTTGCTATATCGTTACAGTGGTGAATCAGATATTTTAATTGGTTCACCAATTGCCAATCGTAACCGCAGTGAAATAGAGTCACTGATTGGCTTTTTTGTGAATACTTTGGTGTTGAGAACCCGTTTTGAAGATAATCCGAGTTTTGAGAACTTACTGGCACAAGTGAGGGAAACAACACTTAAAGCTTATAAGCATCAAGATGTACCTTTTGAACAGATAGTAGAGGCATTACAACCACAACGCTCCTTAGCTTACTCTCCCCTGTTCCAGGTGATGTTTGTATTGCAAAATACACCAATGAGTGAAGAATTTGAATTACCTGGTGTAACTTTAACTCAGTTAGATGCAAAAAGCACCACTGCTAAGTTTGATTTGACACTTTTTATCACCGAAACTGACCAGGGATTGGTGGGATCGTGGGAGTACAACACTGACTTGTTTGATGAGTGTACCATTGAACGTATGGCGGCTCATTTCCAGAACTTGTTGTCAGCAATTGTGGAAAATCCAGTAGCAGCAGTAGGTGAATTACCCCTGTTGAGTTCAGCCGAACGTAATCAGTTGTTAACCGAGTGGAATGATACTGCTACTGTTTATCCCACAGATAAATGTATTCATCAGTTATTTGAGCAGCAGGTAGAGAGAACACCCAATGCGGTGGCAGTGGTATTTGAGAATCACCAGTTGACCTACCAGCAATTAAATCAAACAGCCAACCAACTAGCACATCATCTGCAAACCCTCGGTGTGGGGCCAGAAGCATTGGTGGGGATTTGCGTAGAACGTTCTGTAGAGATGCTGGTGGGACTGTTGGGGATACTTAAGGCTGGTGGTGCTTATGTACCTCTTGATCCCAATTATCCCCCCTCACGGTTGAGTTATATGTTGGCGGATTCGGGTGTCGAGGTGTTGCTTACTCACAGCGAGTTGCGGTCGTCTTTGCCACAAAATCAAGTACGAGTTGTTTGTTTGGATACTGATTTGGTGGAAACTGAGCAACACAATCAGGAGAATCTTGATGTTGGGGTAGGTGCAGATAATTTGGCTTATGTCATCTACACTTCTGGTTCTACTGGACAGCCAAAAGGAGTTGCGATTGAACAAAAATCAATTTGTAATTATATTTGTAGCCTGATTAAAATAATAAATTTTAAACCTAGTAGCAATTTTGCTTTAGTTTCTACAATTAGTGCAGACCTAGGCAATACTGTAATATTTCCTTGTTTATTAACAGGTGGGTGTCTTCACGTAATTTCCCAGGAAAAAGTCTCTGATCCACAGGCCCTTAGCGAATATTTTAGCTGTTGTCATATTGACTATCTCAAGATTGTTCCCTCTCATCTAGCAGCTCTTATATCCTCATCAAATCCAGCATTAGTTTTGCCGAGTAAAACACTTATCCTTGGTGGTGAAGCATCTAGTTCAGATTGGGTAGAGACGATTTTCAATCAATCTCCTAATTGCAATATCATCAATCATTATGGTCCTACAGAAGCTACTGTAGGGGTACTCACCTATTTTCTGGATGAAAAATCCCAGCCTCTAAGAACCTCTACACTACCCATCGGTCGCCCCATCGCCAACACCCAAATCTATATCTTAGATGAGCACCTCCAACCAGTACCCATCGGTGTAACCGGAGAGTTATACATTGGAGGTGATGGCTTAGCTCGAGGTTACCTCAACCGCCCAGAGCTAACATGCGAGAAATTTATCGAAAATCCCTTTGACAAGTCAAAAGCGGGAAGCATTGCCAGCGAAGCGAAGAAATCTCAAAAGTCAAAATTATATAAAACTGGGGATTTGGCTCGTTACTTACCCGATGGTAATATTACCTTCATGGGTCGTATAGATAACCAAGTCAAGATTCGTGGCTTCCGCATCGAACTTGGAGAAATCGAAGCAGTCCTCAATACCCATTCCCAAATCCAACAAGCGGTAGTCATTGCTACTGTTGATATTCCGGGTAACAAACGTCTAGTAGCATATATAGTCAGTGAGGATGAATCACTCACCACCAACCAATTACGTGAATTCCTCTTTTCAAAGCTACCAGAATATATGGTGCCTTCTGCCTTTGTAACTTTAGACACCCTACCTTTGACACTCAACGGCAAAGTAGACCGCAAAGCACTACCAGCAAGTGATGGAGAAATTAGCCGAGAACATGAATACGTAGCACCACGTACACCATCTGAAGAAATAATAGCCAATATCTTCGCTTCTGTTCTAGGTATAGAAGCAGTAGGCATCAACGACAACTTCTTTGAATTGGGAGGACATTCCCTACTAGCAACCCAATTAATTTCCCGACTCAGAGTTGCCTTTGAAGTAGAAATAGAACTACGGGCAGTATTTTCTTCCCCCACCGTAGCTCAACTAGAGCAAACATTAACCCAGTTACGCACAAAAAAAGATCGGGGATTAAGTCTTCCGCTCATTCAACCAAGAACACAGAGCGACGAATTACCCCTATCTTTTGCACAAGAGCGGCTGTGGTTCCTCAAGCAACTAGAAGGAGCTTCTACTACTTACAACATGGCTGGAGCAATTAGCATCAGTGGGAACTTGGATATTAATGCCTTGCAACAAGCATTATCAGAAATAGTCTGCCGCCACGAAATACTACGCACCAGCTTCCCAACTGTAAATGGCACGCCAATACAGGTAATTCACCCACAAACCACCATGAATATCAAGGTGGTGGACTTACAGCAACTAGAAGTTACAGAACGGGAAACTGTCCTACAGCAACAAGCACAACTCGAAACAATTACCCCCTTTGACTTAGAGATAGCACCACTAATCAGGTGTAGTTTAGTGCAGTTAGATGCCAGAGAATATGTGTTATTACTGAGTATGCACCACATTATCTCTGATGGTTGGTCAATAGGGGTATTCATCCAAGAATTATCTAGTTTATATCAAGCCAGTTGTGCAGGAGAACCATCCCCTTTACCAGAATTACCAATCCAGTATGCTGACTTTGCAATCTGGCAGAGACAATGGTTGAGCGGAGAAGTCCTAAAAACTCAATTAAATTACTGGCTTTCTCAATTAGATGGTGTGCCAGAATTGTTACGATTACCTACCGATCGTCCTCGTCCGAGTGTGCAAACTTACCAGGGTACTAGGCAAAGTTTTAGTTTAAATACCGAACTAACCGAGAAGTTGCAAGCCCTATCTCGGGAATCTGGTACAACCTTATTTATGACACTGCTAGCAGCGTTTGCCACTTTGCTATATCGTTACAGTGGTGAATCGGATATTGTAATTGGTTCGCCAATTGCCAATCGTAACCGCAGTGAAATAGAGTCACTGATTGGCTTTTTTGTGAATACTTTGGTGTTGAGAACCCATTTTGAAGATAATCCGAGTTTTGAGAACTTACTGGCACAAGTGAGGGAAACTACACTCAAAGCTTATGAGCATCAAGATGTACCTTTTGAACAGGTAGTAGAGGCATTGCAACCACAACGCTCTTTAGCTTACTCCCCCCTGTTCCAGGTAATGTTTGTATTGCAGAATACACCAATGAGTGAAGTTGAATTACCTGGTTGTACTTGGTGTGAGTTAAATCAAGAAAACACCATTGCTAAGTTTGATTTAACACTGACGATCGCTAAAACTGACCAGGAATTGGTGGGATTATGGGATTACAACACTGACTTGTTTGATGACAGTACCATTAAACGTATGGCTGCTCATTTCGAGAACTTGTTGTCAGCAATTGTGGAAAATCCAGTAGCAGCAGTGGGTGAATTACCCCTGTTGAGTGCAGCAGAACGCCATCAGTTGTTAACCGAATGGAATGATACTGCTACTGTTTATCCCACTGATAAATGTATTCATCAGTTATTTGAACAGCAAGTAGAGAGAACACCCGATGCGGTGGCGGTAGTGTTTGAGAATACTATGTTGACCTACCGGCAATTAAATCGAAAAGCCAACCAACTAGCACATCACCTGCAAACCCTGGGTGTAGGACCAGAACTGCTGGTGGGCATTTGTGTAGAACGTTCGATTGAGATGGTGGTAGGAATGTTGGGGATACTTAAGGCTGGTGGTGTTTATGTGCCACTCGATCCGGCCTATCCCTTTGAACGTCTATCTTTTATATTAGAGGACGTTCAATCGCCAGTGCTGCTGACCCAAGAGTCGCTGCTAGACTCACTACCATCCTACTGGGCGCAAGTGATTTGTCTAGACTCAGATTGGGAAACTATCACCCATTGTAGTCAAGAGAATCCTATTAGTGGTGTGGTTCCAAGTAACTTAGCTTATGTGATGTATACCTCAGGTACTACAGGTCAGCCTAAGGGGGTGATGGCGAGACATAGCGGTGTGGTACGCTTAGTCAAACAAACCAATTACGTCAACTTGACCGAGGAAGAAACTTTCTTACAACTGGCTCCTTTCTCATTTGACGCGGCAACTTTTGAGATTTGGGGTTGTTTACTCAATGGTGCGCAGCTAGTGGTGATGCCGGCAAATATACCATCTTTGATGGAGTTGGGACGAAGTATTAGGGAATACCAAGTTACCACCTTGTGGCTGACAGTTGGTTTATTTCACCAGATGGTAGATCGGCAAATCGAGGATTTAAAGCCTGTACGCCAGCTTTTATCTGGAGGTGATACTTTATCGGTGGCTGACGTTCAGAAAGTTTCGCGCCAGTTGGAAAATTGTCAGTTGATCAACGCTTATGGTCCCACGGAAAATACAACCTTCACCTCCTGCTACTCGGTGACACAAGCAGCCGACATGCTGGGTAACACTGTCCCCATCGGTCGGCCGATTGCTAACACCCAAATTTATATTTTAGATCGGTATTTACAACCAGTGCCTGTTGGGGTTGCGGGCGAGTTGTACATTGGCGGCGACGGCTTGGCTTGTGGTTATCTGAATCGACCAGAGTTGACAGCAGAAAAATTCCTGCCCAATCCGTTTGATTGTCAACCAGGAGCAAGGTTGTATAAAACCGGGGATATAGGGCGCTATCTTGCTTCGGGGGATATCGAGTTCCTGGGGCGCATGGACTCGCAGGTGAAAATCCGTGGCTTCCGCATTGAACTAGGTGAGATAGAGGCAGTGCTCGCACTACACCCAGAAGTGCGCTCAGTTGTAGTTATAGTGCTCGAAGATGTACCCGGGGATAAACGCTTAGTTGCCTACCTAGTTCTGCACCAAGAACAAACACCAACAGTCAGTGACCTGCGTCACTTCCTCAAGCAAAAACTGCCAGAGTACATGATGCCAACGGCATTTGTATTCTTGAGTGCCTTACCACTGACTCCTAACGGCAAAATAGACCGTCGTCAATTACCAGTACCTGAATACCATCCGGAATTGGCAGTTAGCTTTGTTGCCCCACGCACTCCCACGGAAGAGATGTTAGCAGGTATCTGGGCTGATGTGCTTGGAGTAGAGCAAGTGGGGATTCACGATAACTTCTTTGAACTTGGGGGGCATTCTTTACTCGCTACTCAAGTTATTACTCGGTTGAGCGAAGCATTTTCCGTTGAATTGCCTTTGCGTAGCTTGTTTGAAAACTCTACCATAGCCCAGCTAGCTGAAGTAGTGGTTGTCCAAAAAATTGAGCAAGCAGAAAGTAGCATGCTAGAGCAAATATTAGACGAGTTCGACGAGTTATCAGATGACGAAGTAAAGCAACTGCTCACATAATATCAGTAATTGCTTGGCGATCGTATTTTTAACTAATTGACTGTAATTTAAAGTCGTTTAAACTCCAGTGGTTAAGAAAATTAAGTAAAGGGGCCCTGCTGGTAATCTGCCAGTTTCAAATCCAATTAATTTCAACAGGAATGGCAGCAACTGGCACATAGCGATACGCGTTAGCCGCAGCTTCCCGCTCACGCTAACGTGAAAGCGCTATCCCATGCGTCGGATAATACTTTAGTATCAAAAGAATCAATGATGTCTCAACTCAGTCATTTTTAGAATTGTTAAGTAAGTCGGCACAAATAAACCAAGCTATATTACAGAATGTAAACTACCCTCAAACCCTTATTCCTATTGCCTATTGCCGGCTTGCCTATTGCCTTATCCCAATTACTATTTTCAATGCCAACCTACTTAATAGTAAGAATGAGATTAAATCAACTTTCCCACATTCATGAGAAAATATTTGAAGAAATCATATTGCTTGCGCGATTTTAGTTTGGCGATTACTCAAAAATTTATCTTATAAAACAGGTAAAACTACTTATAGAATTAAGCACAACTTACTTTCTAATTATTTAACCCCCGCTACTATTACTTTCAGATGTTGTTATGTCTTTTATATAGTTTTTAGGCGGAGGGAAGCTCCGCGCACCATTGCCGCGGGGTCAGTTGCGGCCATTCCTGTTCAAAAAAAAAAGAATCATGAAAAATCAGCAGCTATACCTCAAACAGAACGTAGTAGTAGAGCCTTTAATTAATCAATGGTATGCTTGGCCGTACCTGATTTCACCTGCTACGGCTGCCATGTACATAGCAAATTCGCATTTAAAAATAATGCAATCGTTTGTGTCAACGCCGCAAGTACATATTTCTGCTCTTAAAAATCCAGCAATGCTAGGAGGTCCATTTATTAACTATGACGTCAGTAGAGTCGATGAAATTAAGGCTTTAATCGAAAAAACGACAAAAGAGCAAGCTCATATGTTAGAACTTGCAGAAGCTATCAAGACTCTTGATAAGATGTTGACAACGGATGCCGGAGGTTATTCTCTTGAACCTATCTATCAAAAAGTTCCTGAAGTTTTGAAAGGCTATATCGAACTGGTTTATGACTTAAATAATAATCCTTCAATTAGATTTATCGAAGGTTTACTTTATAAAAGCCCATATTACAATCAATCTGCACAGAGTATAGCACTATTTTTAATCAACCCAGATGAACGTAATTTCGTATTTAGTACTCCCAGGTTAGAGGATGATAGCTGCTTACATTTAAATCTACCTTTTAGCTCCGAGGTAATAGATGATTTATTTAAGATGAAAACAACTCCGTGCTTATTAAGTAGCATTGAAGATAAGCTAGATATTAAAGATAAAGATTATGAGTTATTTACATCATTATTTACCGAAGTTGAGCCGCATAAATATCCTGAGTATATTGGTGACGAGATCAGAATTCGTTACTTCGGTCATGCTTGCCTTTTAATTGAGTCGAAAGGTGTTAGTATCTTATGCGATCCGATAATTAGCTATAAGTGTGATACCGGAATTTCCCGTTACACCTATGCCGATTTACCAGACAGTATCGACTATATATTAGTTACTCACAATCATCAAGACCATTGCATGTTTGAAACCTTATTACAGTTGCGCCATAAAACTAAGAAGGTGATTGTGCCAAGAAGTAATGGTGGGGGATTGGCAGATCCATCTTTAAAATTAGTTTTGCAGAATATAGGTTTTAACGAAAAAATTATAGAAATTGATGAAATGGAAACTATAGAAATTGAAGGAGGAATGATTGTTGGCTTACCCTTTTTTGGCGAGCATGGAGATCTCAATATTAGAACAAAAATTGCCTATGCGATCGGTTTACAAGGAAAGACTATATGTATAGCAGCCGATTCAAATAATCTTCAACCTAAAGTTTATGAACATATACATAGCTTTTTAGGAAATGATGTTGATGTGCTATTTTTAGGAATGGAATGTGATGGGGGACCATTAACTTGGTTATATAATCCATTATTAACTCAACCATTAGCAAGAAAAATGGATCAATCAAGAAGACTTAATGGTTCAAATTGTGAAAAAGCTATTGATTTAGTCAACCAATTAAATCCTAGAGAAGTTTATGTATATGCTATGGGACAAGAGCCTTGGTTAACTTTTCTTACGTCTATTCAATATACTGAAAATTCTCGTCCGATTACTGAATCTAACAAATTAGTAGAAAAGTGTACTGACCAAGGAATTATAGCAGAAAGATTATTTGGGCAAAAAGAACTTTTTTTAAAATAAACTCTATATACCGCAACGACTATACTACAGGCTCAATTAGTTTATCAAAAATAAGTGTTTTATGAATGACATTCAAAAACGTCTTAGCAATCTCTCTCCAGAAAAACGGGAACTCCTTGTAAAAAAGCTACAAGCCCAGAAAGGAACTTCTTTAACAGAAAAAGCAAATAAAATTCCATCGATTCAACCAGTCGAGAGAAATCAGCCAGTTCCCCTATCATTCGCTCAACAACGGTTGTGGCTATTGAAGCAGCTAGAACCAGATAGTGCTGCTTACAATATCGTAGGGGGACTGCGCTTTAGTGGTCAGCTCAATGTGAGCGCCTTAAAACAAAGTTTCAGCGAAATCATCCGCCGCCACGAAGTTTTACGCACGAATTTCATTACACTTGATGGAGAACCAATTCAAGTTATTCACCCAGCTTGTTCCTTTTCAATGGCAATGGTAGACTGGCAAAATTTGTCAGTAACCGAACGAGAAATCGCCATTGAGGAATTTGTAAAAGCAGAAGTAAAACGCCCGTTTGATTTAGCAAAGGAACCTTTAGTGCGGGTGAATTTGCTCAAATTAGAACATACAGAACACGTATTAATGTACTGTATGCATCACATTGTTTCTGATGGTTGGTCAATGGGTGTGTTTGTCCAAGAGTTAGTCACTCTTTACTCTGCGTTTTGCGATCGGCAGCCTTCTCTAGGAGACGCTACGCGAACACCGCTTCCGGAACTAACTGTTCAGTACGCCGATTTTGCCGTGTGGCAGCGCCATTGGTTGCAAGGTGAAATACTTGAGTCTCATCTCGCTTACTGGCGGCAACAACTTGCGGATGCACCAGCTTTATTAGAACTGCCTACAGACCGACCAAGACCTGCTGTGCAAACCTTCCGAGGAGCAGGTCAATCTTTTACTGTATCCAATGAACTAACTCAAGCGCTCAACTCACTTAGTTTGCGAGAAGGAGTGACTTTGTTCATGACGCTGTTAGCGGCATTTGACACCTTGCTTTACCGCTATACAGGGCAGGCGGATATATTGGTCGGCTCGCCCATTGCTAACCGCAATCACAGTGGAATTGAAGGATTAATTGGCTTCTTCGTCAATACTTTAGTGATGCGTACTGATGTCTCGGGCGATCCCAGCTTTAACGAATTACTCGGGCGAGTTCGGGAAGTAACAATGAATGCTTATGCTCATCAAGACTTGCCTTTTGAACTATTGGTAGAGACATTACAACCCGAACGTGACTTAAGCTATACACCATTGTTCCAAGTAATGTTTGTACTCCAAAATGCTCCTATGTCAGAGATGGAGATTCCAGGTTTAAGTTGGAGTGCATTGGCTATAGACAACAAAATGGCACAGTTTGACCTAACTTTAACATTTGAGAACACAGCCCAAGGACTGGTGGGGTTATGGAAGTATAACACTGACTTGTTTAATGGCGAGACCATCGAACGCATGACTGCTCATTTCCAAAACTTGTTGTCAGCGATCGCCGAAAATCCCCAGCAGAAAATTTCTGAATTACCTGTACTAAGTGCCGGTGAACGTCAGCAGTTGTTATTTGAGTGGAATGATACCCAGAGGGAATATCCAAAAGAGAAGTGTATCCATCAACTATTTGAGGAACAGGTAGAGAAAACACCGGATGCGGTAGCAGTCGTATTTGAAGATCGGGAATTGACCTATCGACAGTTGAATGACCGAGCGAATTGTCTGGGCCATTATCTCCAATCCCTCGGTGTGGGAGCAGAAGTACTGGTTGGTATTTGTGCTGAACGTTCCTTGGAGATGGTGGTGGGATTATTAGGCATTCTCAAAGCGGGTGGAGCTTATGTGGCTCTTGACCCCAGTTATCCCATAGAACGGCTGAGTTACATGTTGGACGATGCAGGGGTGGCAATATTGTTAACGCAAGACAGTTTGTCGTCGTCTGTTCCATCTCATACTGCCTGGACGGTTTGTTTGGACACTGATTGGGAATTAATCGAGCAGCATAGTCAGGAGAATTTGGCTGCTAGTGTCAGTGCAGATAATTTGGCTTATGTCATCTACACTTCTGGTTCTACTGGAACTCCCAAGGGGGTTTGTACACCTCATCGTAGTGTAGTTAGATTGTTACAAAATACTAATTACGCCCACTTTGACTCCGAACAAGTATTCCTGCAATTAGCTCCCATTAGCTTTGACGCTTCCACCTTAGAACTGTGGGGAAGCTTGCTTCATGGCAGTAAATTAGTCATCTTTCCGAGCCAAGCTGTTGACCTAGCTCTCCTAGTAGAAACCTTGCATCAACACCAAATTACCTTCCTGTGGCTGACAGCAGGACTTTTTCATCTGATAGTAGAAGAATACTTGGATGCGTTGTCCTCAGTGCAGCAATTATTAGCCGGAGGAGATGTTTTATCCGTTGCCCATGTATTACGATTTAAGCAAAAATATCCTCACTGTCGCTTGATTAACGGTTATGGTCCAACGGAAAATACCACCTTTACCTGTTGCTACTCACTTGTTGACGAGCAAGACATTCAGCAGACCGTTCCTATTGGTAAGCCTATTGCTAACACCCAAGTCTACATCCTAGACCAACATATGCAACCAGTACCGATTGGAGTGGCTGGAGAACTGCATGTCGGGGGTGATGGCTTGGCTACTGGCTACCTCAAACGTCCCGAGCTAACTTTAGAAAAATTTATTCCCAATCCCTTTTCCTCTGACAAATCAGCACGACTGTATAAAACTGGCGACCTTGCGCGTTATTTACCCGATGGCAACATTGAATTCCTTGGACGGCTCGACGATCAAGTTAAGATTCGTGGCTTCCGTATCGAACTGGGCGAAATTGAAGCAGTTCTAAGTACTCATCCCCAGATTCAACAAGCCGTAGTGATTCCGATTGGCGATAATTCTGAAAATAAACGTTTGGTCGCCTATGTAGTCAGTAATAAGAAAACCCTCAGCACTAATCAAATACGGGACTTCCTGCAACAGCAACTGCCTGCTTACATATTGCCATCTTTATTCGTGATTCTTGACGCTTTACCTCTAACTCCCAATGGCAAAGTAGATAAAAAAGCACTAAGGGAAATAGATTTACAAAACTCTGAATCAAATGCTAACTTTGTTGCTCCTCGTACTATAGAAGAAGAACTGCTTGTACAGATTTGGTCTGAGGTACTTGGAGTTGAGCAAGTGGGTATTTATGACAATTTCTTTGCGCTTGGTGGAGATTCTTTGCGTGCCGTGCAAGTTTTAGCTAAAGCCGACAAGAGTGGATTAAAACTGTCTCTTAAACAAATATTTAACCATCAGACGATCCACGACCTCGTTGGAGTTCTCCAGCAGTCAGATCTATCCCCAAGTATATTAAAAACAGCTCCTTTGAGTCTCATTAGCTCAGAAGAACGCCAGTATTTACCAGATGGGGTTGAAGATGCCTACCCCTTGACAAGGTTACAGTTGGGAATGCTTTTCCATAGTGAGTATGCCCACGAGACTGCCGTCTACCACGATGTTTTCAGCTATTATTTAAAAGCTCCCCTCAATATCCAAGTTCTGCATTCAGCCATACAAGAGATTGTTACCCGTCATCCAGTGCTACGTACTAGCATTGCCATGACTAAATTTTCGCAGCCACTACAATTGGTTCATTCTCAAGTAAACATTGAACTACCATTTGAGGATCTCACTAATTTACCATTAGATGAACAAGAGAGCAACATTACTACCTGGATTGAACAGGAAAAACATCGCTCCTTTGCTTGGGATCGGGAACCGCTAATACGTTTTTGTGTACATCAACGCAGTTGTGACACCTTTAACTTAAGTTTTAGCTTCCACCATGCCATTTTAGACGGATGGAGTTTAGCAACTCTAATTACAGAATTAGTTCAACACTATTTCTTTCTACTAGATGAGACGATACCGCCTTTGGCAACGGTTCCAAGTCTAACATTTCGAGATTATGTGGCTTTGGAACAAGAAACATTACAGTCTCAAGAGTGCCAACGGTACTGGCATGAAAAGCTAGCAGACTTTAGTGCGACTCAAATACCTCGTTTGCTAGATAGTCAACAGCATAATTCAGTAGAACAGTACGGTAAGCAGGAAATTGAGATATCGCCAGCTTTATCCGCGCAACTCAAACAGTTAGCCATAAAGGTTGGAGTACCTCTTAAAAGTGTTTTGCTAGCTGCTCATTTGAGAGTAATGAGCTTTTTGAGCAATCAAGCAGATATTACAACTGGGGTGGTGACTCACGGAAGACCAGCAGCAGAAGATAGTGAGCGTGTTTTGGGTTTGTTTCTTAATACCATGCCTTTGCGAATGCAACTAAATGGGGGAACTTGGCTTGAATTGGTAGAGCAAACTTTTGTTCAGGAGCGAGATGCATTACCTTTCCAACGATATCCCTTAGGAAAATTACAACAGGAAATGGGATTGGGACAGCCATTATTTGAAACAATGTTCAATTATGTTAATTTTCATGTTTATCAAGGTTTATCTGGTATTGATAATTTGGAGGTGTTAGGGGGGCAATTTTTTGAACAAAACAATTTTACATTCGCAGCTCAGTTTCCTGTGGATCCGATAACGGGTGACATCTCTTTAAGCCTCAATTACGACCCGAGCCAGTTTAGCTTTAAACAAGTGAAAAGTATCGGTGGTTATTACCTCAAAACTTTGGAGGCAATGGTTACTCAACCAGAAGAGAAATATGAGCAGGTTTGCTTGTTAAGTGCCACCGAAGGTCAGCAGTTGTTAAGGTCGTGGAATGATACCCATAGGGAATATCCCCAAGATAAATGTATCCATAAACTATTTGAGCAGCAGGTAGAGAGAACACCGGATGCGGTCGCATTGGTATTTGAGAATACTATGTTGACCTACCAGCAATTAAATCAAAAAGCCAACCAACTAGCACATTACCTGCAAACCCTCGGTGTGGGACCAGAAGTATTGGTGGGTATTTGTGTCAAACGTTCTATTGAGATGGTGGTAGGATTATTGGGGATACTTAAGGCTGGTGGTGCTTATGTACCCCTCGATCCCAGCTATCCCGAAGAACGGATTAGCTTAATGTTAGAAGACTCGGGTGTGGAAGTGTTGCTTGCTCACAGCCGGTTTTTGTCATATTTGCGGTCACATACTGCGCAGGTGGTTTGTTTGGATCGTGATTGGCAAGCAATTGAGCAACACCCTCAATATAACCTTGATGTTGGGGTAGGTGCGGATAATTTGGCTTATGCGATCTACACTTCTGGTTCTACTGGACTACCAAAGGGGGTTCAAATTTGCCACCACAGTGTGGTCAACTTCTTAAATTCTATGAGTCATTTTCCGGGATTAACTCAGGAAGATACTTTCAGTGCAGTTACTACTATTTCTTTTGATATTGCAGCCCTTGAACTTTACCTACCGTTAACGGTAGGAGCAAAACTTATAGTGGTTCCCCGTCAAATAGCTACTAATGCAAGTTTGCTGTTGTCTGAATTATTCGAGTCGAAGACAACCGCTATGCAAGCCACACCGGCTACTTGGCAAATGCTATTAGCTAGTGGTTGGTCTTCTAATTATCCCTTGAAAGTATTTTGCGGTGGTGAAGCATTATCTGCTCAATTAGCCCATCAAATTCTAGAAACTGGTAGTGAGTTGTGGAATCTGTATGGTCCAACAGAAGCAACTATCTGGTCTGCAATTCACGAAGTAGAAGCA
>JBCBQE010000050.1:0-14986 GCA_039820385.1 Cyanobacteria bacterium J06635_10 | reverse complement strand
TTACGGTAGTCGTCATCCCCAACGCAATGAATCGGTTCCCCAGTAGAAAATGCAAATGGTTCATCAACTTCAATATCGATGTGTAACCCGGTTAATGGCTCAATAAAAAGAAAATCAGTACTAAAAGGACGATTGTGTCCTGACGGTAATAGTTGTTGCTGTTCCTTGATACAAGAACCGAAATAATACCGTAATAAAAAACCAAAATCTACTTCAGAAGCACCGATAGGAATATCATCTTCTGCTTCATAAGTAAAAAGACGAGGAAAATAATCCTTGTCTTTTATATTTTGTGGTATCAACAATATTGGATATAAAGGCGATTGTTTACTCATTACTGCAAATTTGCTTTTTCCAATATGCTGTTAAATATTAAACTTTCTAGCTTTTCGTAATCGGTTGAATTTAAGTAGGAAACTAAAACACCACGTTCAAATATCCCACAAGTATATAGGTGCCCTCTCTCTTCCTCCATGATTTCTAATATTCCTTCTTTATTACCGCAAAAAGTATAATTACCACATTGCTTTTTAGTAATATTTCTTAAAGCCAGCATCACCCAAGCAATTATCCCAATCGTAAATTCTCTATCTTCATAGGGATTAACTTGTGTTTCGTTATTCTTAGTAAATGCACGAGCTAATTCTTTCTCCATTGATTTTACATACGCTTTTAAATGAATACGCCCTGGTAAATTGCTAATTTCAAACATGAATACATAGTGCCCAAAGCACACTGCATCAATAATTGCTTCTCCAGTAGATTTAGTAGTTTCAGTTCTTAGATTTATCGACTGAAAATAATAATCTTCTTCTAACAAATCTTCAAGAAACTTATTATTATGATTTACTTCATTAGAGCTATTTTCAGCCCAAGATAAACTTAATAAATTATCAGGCAAATCTAAAGCAATATTGCTATCTTCTTCATTTACCTTATACATTGAATATAATTCATTACAGACAACACCATTCCGGTCAAGACTTAAAACAGCAACGTTAAACACTTTCAATGAAAAATTTATTGCTGGATCTAAACCTTCAATCATCCGATGAATACCTGGAATAAGACCTAAAACCCTTTTAATTAAAAAAAAATCGCCATCTGATAATTCTAATGGCGAATCATAAGTCACTGAATTTATCTCAATTAATATGTGACCTGCAACATCTATATCTAGCAAGTCACTTAAAAATGGTATTAGGTCGCTTCTATCTATAACTGCAATCATTTTATTTTTATTAGATACCTGCTCTGATTATTCTCAATGTATAAAGCAAAAAAAACATCTAGAACAAGTACAACATATCAATAGTATTTTAATCTGATGATTTTTTGCTCTATCTAAAACATAATATTATTTTATAAATTTAGATTAGCTATGGAATTAATTGATAATATTTTTAACTTAATAAAGATTAAGAAAAGTCCGCTTATAGCTGTAGAATCCCCACTTCAAGAGCGCAGTCGGTTTCTAATTAATATTGCTACTGAAGCACATAAACATAACCAACAGTGCTATTTATGGAGCCTTGATGATGATGCTCTAATAGAATTAGGAATTGATTCAAATCTAAATTTAGTTAAACGCACCACTGAAGATTACATTCCTATCACAGATAAGAGGCAAAAAGAAAACTATTTCAATATCCTCAAGTACTGGAGAAATTCCAACAAAACGGGAATTCTTATAGTAGAAGGATTATTCCCCTGGATTGCGAATACAAACCACGAAGGCACAGAATTTTTCTTGGTATCGGAGTGGATAAAAGCAGCACTTATCAACATCAATCTCGATAACCGCAATACTGGGAAAACAATGCTTTTACTCGGTGCTAATGCTGAATTATCTCCGGAAATGGCGGCAGAAATTCCAGTGATAAGCCAAGAATTACCTACTCACAGCGAAATTGGCGATCGCATTAAATTTGAAATCCCAGGATTAAGCTCGGATGACTATTCCCGGATAGCATCCGCTGTTATGGGGCTACATATTGCGGACATCAATCAATGCCTCGCCGTTACTAAAAGTGAAGTGGATATCGCTAATCCCCAAGCTGTAGAAAAAAGCTTGTTTGAGCAAAAGATTGAAATGCTTAACAGGCTTTACTCCATTGAATTTGTGCCTCCAGCTAAAATGACTTTAGGTGGATACGAATTAATGCAAGAAACTTTCCGTAAATATCGCCGTATAGCTACACCCTTAGCTAGAGCGTATAAATTATCTTTACCTAAAGGAGTATTACTAGTAGGTCCCCCCGGTACTGGTAAATCACACTCAGCCAAAGCTTGCTCGCAAATCCTTGGCGTGCCTTTAATTATCGTAGATTGGGGTAACTTTCGCAGCTACGGTAATATGGCCGAAAGAAAGTTAAAAAATCTACTCGCACTCGCAGATAGAATCAGTCAAGTCATACTCTACTTTGATGATTTTGACAAGGGGTTTGCAGGCGGAGATGACCTGGCAATGCGGCTTGCAGGAAAGTTACTTACCTGGATGCAAGAAAGAACTTCTCAAGTACTGGTATTCGCTTCTGTAAACCGAATGGAAACTTTACCACCCGAATTAACCCGTAGCGGTAGATTTGATGACATCTTCCAATGCGATTTACCAAATAATGGGGAACGTCACATCATATTCAAAATTCACCTAGCAAGGTTTGATAGTAGATTCCGCAATAATTCTGAATCGCCATACAGTAAAGAAGAATGGCGCAGAATCATCAAAGCAACTAATCGATGCGTAGGTGCTGAAATTCAAGCAATTGTGGAGAATGCAGCTCGCAGCACTTTCTGTGAAATGTACCCGGAAGAAAGCTTGAATGCCTGTGATGAAGAATTACCTCCACTAACTATAACCATAGACGCAATTCTCAAAGCAAGAGAAATGATGAATCCGCTTGCTATTCGAGAAGCAGATAGGGTAGAAGCCATGCGAAATAGGGCAGCTATGCAGGCTTTGCCTTCCTCTCCTGTAGATAAGTCGGAATTCGCTCTCGGTAACGTCAGTATTTACTCTTAATCAAATGACTCAAATTCCATATAAGAAACTCCAAAACCAGCAATTTTGGATAAAGGCATTCGACATTGTTGGTGCGATTGCGACGATTGCATTCCTTGCAATGACAGTTTTAATCCCTTATTTATCAACTCGTCCCCAACGCCTTGAAGTTGAAGCCAGTACCACAATCAGCGGCACAACCATAAACTTGGAAATTGCTGATACTCCAGAAGAATTAAGTAGAGGATTGAAATTCCGTAAAGAACTTCCAGCAAATAGAGGAATGTTATTTGATTTAGGTAAAAGACACGAAAACGTCCCCTTCTGGATGCATCAAGTCAAGATACCTCTAGATATTATTTACCTCGATAATGGTATCATTACTCATATTGCAGCTTCTAGTCCTCCTTGCAATACTCCAAATCCCCAGAACTGCCCTATATATAAAGCCCCAATCGCTACTCACGTAATCGAATTAAATGCAGGTTTAGCCGCTAAATTGAATCTTAAAGTAGGAGATACGATTCAAATTAACTAATTCTGACAACATTCTTACAAAAATCCCGGTATCTTAACTGATGTCGGGATTCTTGTTTCCGTAAATGCAAGTACTTCAATTAATTCACAAAGTACAAAATCAGAGTATTCACGCAAATATAGTATTTTAATATGATGTTATTTCTCGGGAACTAGAGCATATTAGGTATATCGAAACGGTGCGACACGAACGTGTCAAGAAGCGAAGGGTTTTGAAATAAGCCTCTGAGGAGTGTATCCCTCAGCCCACCGAGATGAGAGGAAGAAAAGTAATTTGATTCCTGTGTGCAGATTCTCGATAAAACCCAGAAATGGGTCGGTAGCCTCGACTTCTAGGACGGAAGAGGTCTGGAGCCTGTGGGAAGACTGGGAATGAGGAACAATCTGTGAATGACTGCCGCTTCGTCATATACGATGGGTGAAATCCGAGCCTGAAACACCCAATGATTCCGTTATAAAGTATCTTGTGCGTGTTTCTCACAAGATTGATACAACAAAAGGAATCCGGAGTATGGGTCATCTCTAACCCCAAATCGTATACCTCTTCTTGATAAACGTGGTAAGCCCTATTGTTCGCTCATGAAGGTCGAATATCATGAGCCAAGCAAACCGTAAGGAATGCCGAAGGACAACAGGGTAAAGGATTTCGGAGAAAGCAAAAGGTGTCACGCCGAAAGGCAACGGGAAAGCACGACGGCATAACCGGACACATAGAGTCTTTAGACTCTGCCGAGAGGTAGCCCACTTCCGAATCGTGTGTGATGAATAATTGGAAATGTAATGAGACTTTAGGAAGATGAAAGATAGAACTAGTAATAGTATCGGAATCCAAAACTGGGAAAGTACAAACTGGAAAGTTTGCACAACTCAGGTGTCAAAACTACAAAGAAGAATATTCAGAGCCACCCAAGATGCAAAGCAAGGCAGCGGTAGTTGGAATAAAGTGAGAAGCTTGATGAAACTCATGTTGAAAAGCCGACACGCTTTACTGCTTGCAATCAGGAAGGTAACGCAAATCAATAAGGGCAGGAAGACTGCCGGAATAGACGGGGTTGTAGTCGTTGACAACAACCAAAGAAATCAACTTATTGAAACGTGGAACCCGAATGAGGTAGCAATTCCAACCAGAAGAGTGTATATCCCGAAATCAAACGGTAAGAAAAGACCACTGGGAATACCCGCAGTCAAAGACAGAATAGGTCAGGCAGTTATGAAGCTCGCATACGAACCTGTCTTTGAGGTCGATTTTGAACCTAGTAGTTTCGGTTTCCGAACAGGAAGAAGTTGTCATGATGCAATTGGAGATTTGTTCCAGACGTTGAAATGTGGGAGTCCATATCAATGGGTATTTGATGCCGACATCAAAGAGGCTTTCGATAATATCTCCCACGAATTTATTCTAGAACAAATCGACGGTTTCCCAAAAAGAGAAAAAATAGGAGAATGGCTGAAAGCAGGATACATGGAGGGATTGACTTTTCATGAAACACAAGCCGGAACGCCACAGGGTGGACTGATTAGCCCACTCCTAGCAAACATTGCCTTGGATGGTCTCGAAGAAATCTTATCCGAAGAAAAAGGAGAAATAGAATATTCCACAGTTCTCCGAGGAAAAAGAATAATCAAATCAAGGGAGGTCAATAAATATAAGTTCACGAGATATGCGGATGATTTTGTTGTGTCATCTCCAAAAAAAGAATGGTTGGAAGAAATCATTCCTATTATAGGAAATTGGCTCGCACAAAGAGGTCTAGTTCTAAACACGGAAAAATCTCAAATCCACAATGTTCGTGAAGTAGGGTTCTCATTCCTGGGGTTTGACATCAGACAATTTCCGAAAAATGTCCTTAGAGAAGGGAGCAACAGATATAGAAGGATTGCCCGGAGGATGGTTCACGAACAAAAACCTGGCGCAAAACGGAAATGTCTGGTTCCACAATCCAAGCCCAAAGATGAAGTGGTTTTTGCCTGCATCATAAAACCTGGAAAGAAGGAAATTGCAGAATTCTTAAAAGAAATTGATATATTTCTCAAAGGAAATGCCAATAGTATGACCTTTGAACAAATCATCAATCATCTTAATCCAAAAATCAGGGGATGGGGACAATATTATAGACACGTCGTATCAAAGGAAACTTTCCAGAAAATCCGTAATGATGTTCTGGACAAGCTCTGGAGATTTCTAAAAAGGAGGCATCCTAGCAAGTCTGTAACTTGGATTCGGAAAACATATTTCACCACTGTTGACCAAGATTTTTGTAACCCGTATGCCATGAAAACATATGGCACAAACAAAGGAACCAAAATAACTCTTGTCAATATCGCAAAGGATGTGCCAATAATCCGATTCGTAAAAGTAAAGGGAAATAATTCACCTTTTGACCCTAAACTTCAAGATTATTGGAAAAAACGCAAGACAACAAGGGGTAAGACCCGTTTTGCCAAAGGAAGCAAATATGAGGTGATATACCAAAATCAAAATGGAATCTGCCCCATCTGCGGAGAACCCATTGATTTTGACGAAGATTTTGACCTCCACCACATTCTGCCTGTAAAAGATGGGGGCACAAATGAAATAGGAAATCTAGTATTTCTACATTCTGAGTGTCATAAAGCCAAGCATCTTGAACTTCATTGGAAGTAAAGCTCCATATCACAGACGTGAGCCGGATGAGTGCGAAAGTCTCAAGTCCGGTTCTTAGGGGAGGGAGTTCTATAAACCCACTTCATGGGGGAAAGGAACTCACCTTACCCGACAAGCGAACAATCGTTCAAACTTAACAACTTTTCTACTACAATCGATTACTTAAATATGCAACTTTATAACGACCCCAGAAGAAATAACAGATACGAAGACAGTTACGATGAAGAAGTTCCATCCTACGAACAAGAATACGGTTACCCTACACGCCGTAATAGTAGAAGAGATGGCATAATCGGTGGAACCGGACTAATGGGTGCAGCAACCCTATTAATGATTGCTGATATGTCCTTACACGGTATCTTGATCAGTGGTTTATTAATAGCTGCTGGTATCGTAGTTATGCTTCCAAAAGAATCTAATGCAGTACTCAGCAAATTAGATAGATGGCAGAAGAAATATAACGTTAATGCTTTAGCTATCTTATCTGCCTTTGTCTCAGTAGTATTTATCATCGATTTAGCCGCAGCACCCGCTAACGCCCAATTCTTCCAAGCGGCAGAGACATGGATGGGAGGTGCTTTTGCTGGTATTGATGCAAATGTTGTAGCCTTGTTCTTCAACGTACTCCGAGCCATCTTCTTACTTTACTTAGGTATCTCTATTGTTAAAGTTATACAAGCCGCCCGTCAGGATGAAGATTGGCAAAATTTAGCTAGAACACCATTTATTATTGTTGTCGCTGTTGTTACTGCCGATATCATTACCGGAATGATTGTTGGATAAGTATTATACCCGTACGCGGTAATTACTTAAGCTGATTGCCGCATCCACAACATTAACCATACCACGAATGTCAGAGCAACGCAGATATAGAAACGTCAACCGCATCCTTGGAGAACAACCAAGATTAGGACCCTTTCCCGCAGACCAAATATTCCCTTGGGGCGGAATTGCAATTACCAATCTAATCCTATTTCACTACATGCTCGATGCCGGATGGTTGGCAGTATGTGTATCTACAGCGTGGGGATGGGCTACATACTGGACTCTATCATCCAACAAAACCTTCTTTGGTAAATTTATCGGGGTTCCCCGCTTGAGCAAGGGATATATGCGGCATCAAAGTTTATTAGCTTCTTCTTCACAACCTTTAAAAGTTAAGAAAAAACGAAATCGAAAACGCATTATATAAGCATTATGACTGTTGCTTCCAAAAAAACTAAAAACAATAAAAAAGGCCAGGTTGGAGCACAATCATTTTCCGCTCAGGAGCTTGGTGTAGTTAGGCGCATTACTCCAATTGAGGATATCATCCATTTAGCAGGTATTTGTAATATTAGCTTGGGCGGCAGGAAAAATATCGGAGCATTAATCCTAAAAAGGAAAGAAGATATTCAAATCAAGTTTTGTTTTGATTGTCGCGGTATTCACCCATCATTACCAGCAGAACAGATTATTCCGATATTTGAAGGTATTGAAGGCGGATTAAAAGAATTGCCCGACAACGAAAGTATGACTATCCACATGGGTAGCTTCACCTCAGATTTTGACCGTCAGCAAGAGTTACGTCAGGTAGAAGATAAATGTGATCTCGATAGGTTAACTTTGTTGATTCGTTCGGAAAGATTAAGAATCAAAGAACTAACGAAACTGGGAACCCGCAAAAATAAGTTTTTACGTATATGGTGTACTTACAGCGTCCCTGCAACTGCTGACAGCAAAACTGATGATGCAATTGAAAAAATCTTAGGTGCTGTACATAAAAAATGGTTGGATTTTACCGGTCAGGTACATGAAGCAACTCAACAACGTATTGAAACTATTCTCAAAGATAGTTTTAACAGTGGGTTTCAGCTTTGGGAACAAATTATTTCCAACAAAATGGGGTTGAATATAAGACCTCTCACACCTGAAGAAATATGGTCGGTTTTGTTTACACAATTTAACAAAAGCGATGTACCTCCAATTCCCAATCCCGTCATATTTGATAGCAAGGGACTAAGAGAAGAAATCAATAGTGATTTCCACATCCGTCACCATTTAATCGAAAATGAAAATTCAATTCCATTTCTTGACCGTCGTTGGGTAAAGGTACAAGATAAATTCATCGGCGTGCTTAACTTTGCTGAAAAACCCGCAGGGTGGGTGGATGAATTTGCTCAGTTAAGATACCTGTGGGAGCTTGTCGCAAGAGAAAAGGTTTCTGATACTGAAATTATCTGCCAGCTGACCAAAGCAAACCAAAATTTAGCAAAAGTCGCTTTACAGCGTATTACCAAGCAATCAATCACGGCAAGCACAATGTCAGCTGAAGGTGGCTCGGTGGATGTAAAAGCTGGAATGAATATGGAAGAAGCTGTAGAAGCTCAAAAAACCATACTCAAAGGTAATTCACCAGTTCATGTGGCATTAGCTTTCTTAGTACATCGCTCAACACCAGAAAAACTAGATGAAGCTTGCAAATACGTCTCCAACTGCTTCCTACGTCCTGCTGTCGTAAATCGAGAAAACGAATATGCATGGAAAACCTGGCTACAATGCTCTCCTCTTATGTGGGATCCACTTTTAGCAAAACCCTTTAATCGCAGGCTACCTTACTTCTCAAATGAGGTACCCGGACTCATGCCCATGATACGCACCGCAACTGGCGATCGCCAAGGGTTTGAGTTAATCGCTGAAGAAGGTGGTACCCCTGTATTCATTGATTTGTACAATTCTCACAAAAGTCTCGGCGTATTTGGGACAACTCGTGCAGGTAAATCCGTATTAGTTGCTGGTATTCTTGCAAGAGCTTTGGCTCAAAATATACCAGTTGTAGCCCTTGATTTCCCCAAACCAGACGGTAGTTCTACATTTACCGATTTCACTAAGTTTCTAGAAGAAGAAGGCGCTTATTTCGATATTAGTAAGGAATCAAATAACTTATTTGAACTTCCCGACTTAAGGGGAATGGATGAAGAAATCATCAAAGAAAGATTGACCGACTTTGAAGAATTTCTCAAGAGTACAATTATGTTGATGGTTCTTGGTACCAGCAGCATCGGCGTATCACCGACAATGGTATCTAATATCGAAAGTATTTTGACGTTAGCGCTCAAAACATTCTTTGATGATGATGATATCAAGATGCGCTACAAAAAGGCGATTGAAGCAGGTGTGGGAACTCCAGAATGGCAAGATACACCAACATTAAATGATTTTTATATTTACTGTTCTCCTGGCTATATCAAACTCGATTCCATTGCTTCAAATTCAACAGAAGTTTTAGAAGCTCTCGACCAAATCAAATTACGGTTGAAATTTTGGTTAAACTCTAGAGTTGGTCAATCAATTTCAAAGCCTTCTACCTTTAGAAATGATGCACGATTGATTGTATTTGCTCTGAGGAATTTATCATCTGAATCGGATGCAGCAATACTCGCTTTATCTGCTTATTCTGCTGCTTTACGCAAAGCTTTATCCAGTCCTAAATCAATATTTTTTCTTGACGAAGCACCAATTTTATTCCAGTTTGAATCAATTGCAGAACTGATTGGTAGATTATGCGCTAACGGCGCAAAGGCTGGTGTAAGAGTAATCTTATCAGCACAAGAGCCAGAATCAATTTACCAAAGTAAAGCTGCACCCAAGATATTTGCTAACCTTACAACTCGTTTGATAGGAAGAATTCAAACTTCTGCTGTAGAGCCTTTTATCAATAGATTTAAATACCCTACAGAAATCATTTCTCGAAATAGTACTGAAGCATTCTTCCCTAAGAAAGAAGGGGTATATTCTCAATGGTTACTTGATGATAACGGCAAACTTACATTCTGCCGATATTATCCCGCTTATTCTTTACTTGCAGCAGTTGCTAATAATCCAAACGAACAAGAATTACGTACATTATTCCTGAATAAATATAAGGACAACCCAATACTAGGAATGATTAAATATACCGAAGATTATATTCGTATGTTCCGCGACGAACAACTAAGCGAAGAAGGTCAACAATTACTTGCAAATAGTAAGTAATATTTATTCACTTATATCATAAATTTTACAAAAAGTAGCATGGCGCTACGGATTATCTGAACGAGATAATCCCCATATATTTAATTAACTGAACGGAAAATATGAAGATTCCGAATTTACCTAAAATATCTAAAAAAGCAAAAATAACTTTGTGCTTATTGTCCACTACTCCTTTGCTATTTACCAACCCAGCACACGCTTTAAATATTAGCGATTTTTTTGATGATATTATTGGTGAGGTTGAGGGATATGCTAATACCTTCAAATCCCAAATTGAAGAAGAAATTGCTGCCAAATGGGAAGGTATCAAAGAAGATGCTCAATCCGCGATTAATAATTCCGTAGGTGAGATGGGTATGCCCAATTCCGTCAAAGCTAGCGAAGAACTCTTTGAAGAGATTGGAGATAAGCAAACTATAGCTCAAAAAGCTACCAGAGCCGAAGAATTAGAAAGAGCCTTGAATCGCCAATCCGTTGAGGCTGTAATTGGTGAAGAAGGTCAAAAAATCACCTCTGATAGTATCAAAGATACTGAAGAAGTTGCTACCAAGTCCAAAGAAAGCGCTCAAAAAGCCGATTCTCTTGCTGTATCCGCACAAAGCGCAAAGTCATCTCAAGATGTGTTAAAGGCTATCAGCGCTCAACAAGCAGCGCTATCGGAACAAAATAGTCAAATAGCTTGGTTATTAAGCAAACAGCGTTCCGACAATCTTAAAAATCAGATGGCACAAGCACAAGGTAACTTGATGCTCGGGCAAATTGCTGAAAATCAAGCAGCAAAAGCTAGAGGTAAAGACCTACAAAGAAATGCCAACACCGCAACAATTGCAGAAATGGCTACTATGCTACAGCTTGATGTCTCCTCAAAATACGAATAATTTTTGAGAAGTAAGAAGTAAGAAGTAAGAAGTAAAAAGTAAGAATGAAGAGTTAATTTTTAGCTTCTTTTTTAATGAGGGCATCCAGTCTTTACCAACGTAACATGTATACTTCTTACTTGTTATTCATTACTTCTTACTTCTTACTCATTACTTCTTACTTACAATGATGTACCAACAATACTTACCAAAAATAATTGCAGCTAACGCTTTTGAAGGTGGCGAATTACTAAATCAAGCTGCTGAAATGGCAAACGGTGTTGCTGAAGGTTTCGATGAATTATGGACTGAAACTATTAATACGGGAGCAGCTAGCCCTGGTGGTGGAGTCTGGAATTCCATGTGTACAGTCGGAGTTCTGTTTGCAGTTTCTACTTTAGCTTTATTCATGGTTGAATGGACAAAAAATATGCTCCAAGGTGATGAACAAAGGGCTTACTCAGAGTTTATTTGGGTTATAGTTGTTGTCGCGCTCTTGGCGAATAACGGCGCATTACTCGGAAAAACAACCTTGGGAATCCGTAATTATATCAACAATGTAAACACCTACGTATTAAAAAATGCCGCAGCTTCGGCAGACTTAAGGGCTAATTTTCAGGGAGTGTTGGAGTCACAAACAGCAAGGTTAGCAATGGGAAATGCCGTCAATAACTGCCAACGTAAATCAAAAACGCCACAAGAAAATATTGATTGTTTAAACCAAACCAAAGAGCAATTTCAAGCTGAGTTTCCAAGCTTATTTATCAAATCGGGCGGAGGTTTACCCGGACCCCTAAACGATATTGTACAGAAAATAGATAGAACCATTTCTGCTGTAGGTAAAGCAATTGAAGATGGGGCTAATCCATTAGAAATAGCTTTTTCGCCTATCAATGCAATTATTGGTAGCGAAATAATGGAATTTGTCACCATGATTATGCTCGGTCTCAATGGTGCTTATCAATGGGCGATTGAACTAACTTTCTTGCTAACTGGTTTACTTGGACCACTCGCAGTCGGAGGTTCTTTACTACCCTTTGGAGGTAAGCCAATATTCGCTTGGCTAACTGGATTCTTCTCAGTAGGAATGGCTAAGCTTTCTTTCAATATTATTACAGGATTTGCAGGACAATTAATGGCTACATCTAAAGCTAGCCAACCGATGTTCTTTCTCCTAACAATTGCGTTATTTGCTCCATTCCTTGCAAGTGGACTAGCAGCAGGCGGTGGTCTTGCTGTACTAACCCAAATCAATAAAGCTTCCTCATTTTATGCCAATCTTGCGATAAGAGTTTCTTCAATGGCAGCAACAGGAGGAATGAGTAGTGCAGCATCAGCACTGAGGAAATAATTAAGTAAGAAGTAATGAGTAAGAAGTAAGAAGTAATGAGTAATGAGTAATGAGTAATGACTATTAAGTAATACTCGCCATGTTTTTAGATAGTAATTAATTAAGCAAACTTGGTATAATTATAATACCTGGATTTATAACTTTGAAAAACAAATAAATAATTATTCATTCTGACTAAATTATTTATTTTTTATTATTCATTACTTCTTACTTCTTACTTCTTACTTCTTACTTTTCCCCCACCAGTCAATTTCTTATCAGAGCCGTATTGGAAAATAATTATGGTTAGGAGTAAAGTTAAAAAAGAACCGCTCAAATTATTCAGCTATGGAAACGCCGTATCAACACAAGCAGGAATAGCTGCTGCAAGCGGTTTAGCAATAGCAGTTTTATCATTATTGACTCAATTCCTTAATTACGGCGCAACATCAAAATTAGCTAACAAACAAGCACCTTCTCTAGTTCAACTTAATAGTGGAGAGGTTATCAGAACTAAAGCTGTAGAGCCTTTAGAACGAACTTCTGAAACCATTAAAAAATTCACCAGCGATACTTTTATCAGATTATTTAATTGGGATGGTGTAATTCAAGAATTTGATGAAAAAGGCAATCCCATCACAAAGCCTGACACGGGAATTGAAATTGAAAACAAAGAAGGTAAAACAATAGGTCGAGTCACTACTAAAGCTTTTGAAGCTGCGTTTGCTCTTTCTGAAAAACAAGATTTTAGAGCTAGTTTCTTAAGAAAACTCGCACAAATTACACCACCAGGAGTATTTGGTAGCGAAACTCAAGTATCTTTAGTTCCTAGATATGTTTCAGAACCCCGCAAAATTGACGAAGGCAAATGGGAAATTGATATCGTAGCAACTCTTGTTACTTTTAAAAGAAGTAATAATGCTGGAAAAGGAATTAGCTTTAATAAAACCGTAACTTTAGAAGCTGTATCTACACCTCAAACTCCACCAAATGACACGCCAGCATTAGCACAAAAAATATATATGGTTCGTAAAAGCGGACTCGAAATAACACAAATTATCGACCTAGACCTTACCACCAAAAAACGCAATCAAAAAACTAAAAAATAATGACTTTAAATTTTAGAGAAGACGACGAACAAAATTTGTCTTCAGAAACAAACCAAATATCAAAAACCGAAATATCAGAAAAAAGCATCATCGATCAACATCTTGCTATTGATGATGAAACTAATTCTTCAAATTCCGAAGATTTTGACGAAGACGAAGACGTTCAAGATGATGCCAAACCTGAAGGAGCAATTACAAAACATGATTTTGCTTCTTCTCCCTGGAGTATGATGGGTGCTGTTGGTGGTGCATTTTTTCTAGTCTTTGGAGGCGGTTATTTATTCTTAAATAGTATATTCAATGGTAATTCTGGTGCTATTGCAGAAAATGTTGAAGTTGAAGTAGAGGAAGAATCGAATGTTGTTGAAAAATCCGACGGCGATGTTTACGCAAAACTTGCCCTAAAACAACAGCAAGATGAACTGGCGAAGCTTAATGACATCCAAGAAATTGATAATGAAGAAGTAACCGAAGAAATTAAAAAGCCATCTGAAGAGAAAACTGTCACTAAACCAGAACCAAAAACAGTTACCAAACCAAAGCCAACACCACGTAGAGTTGCTAGAAGTACCCCTCCATCTCGTCCGGTACACAGAGCTACCCCGCGGCGTAGATCCACACCTGTCGCTACACGCAGAACTCCTGCTCCAAGACGCAGTGTTGCACCCAAACCACAACCAAAACCTGTAAGAAGAGCCACTCCTCCACCAAAAGGAATAAACAAGGTTGCTAAAAGTGTTTCCAGACCTCCTCAAGTTGAAAGAGATCCTTTAGCAGAACTTAATAGACTTAGAAATATAGGCTCTTTTGGGAAAATTGATTACGCCCAAGCTAGCAATAAAAATAATTCTGAAGTCAAAGAAACTCTTGTTGCTTCATCTTCTCCAATGTATGAAACACCACGCGAACGTAGATTACGTCGTCGTAGAGAAATGCAAGTTGAAAATGTTGCTAACACACAAAGTACTGAGAATTCAGTAAATTCAAGTTTTCAAACAATTAGGGCAAATAATATAGTCGAACAAATAAAGCCTAAATGGGAACCTACATTTGAAACTGAAGAAATTGAATTTACTCCTGATATTCCACCAGAAAATCAACCAAATTTAATCGCATCGGGTTCTCCTAGTATTCCTATAGCTACAAATTATTCACTCCAATTGCCTAAAGAAAAGCCTGGTTTCCTACAGCAAATAAAACAAGCTAAAATACAACAAAACAACAATCATTACTATGACTCACAAGTAAGTCACTTAAATCAAAATAATAGCAAAAATTTTATTGAAAGCATCAAGCAAGCTAAGATACGCCAAAATAACAATAATTATTATGGCTCAAAAACATACTTAGCTCAAACTAATAACAGCAATTTTGTTAAAAATATCAAAAAAGCCGAATCACAAACAAAGCAAATTAAAGGTAGCTACTCGTTTCAGTCCGTTTCCAATCAGCAATACTTAGTTCAAGAAGAAAGATTTTTTGAAGCTAGTAAAC
>JBCBQE010000049.1:0-15047 GCA_039820385.1 Cyanobacteria bacterium J06635_10 | reverse complement strand
AGCAATATCGAAAGCACAATATTCGATCCTCGGTGAATAATATACCCCCGTTTGTATCGCTTGCACTCGAGGAATGGGAGTTACTTCTGGATGCGGATACTCTCCTCCGAATAATTCGCCATAAATCAATACTTTCTGTAAGTTTATTCTTTCTACTTGCAGAATTTTAAATATTTCTTTCGCTTGTAAAATTAATTTATCCTGTAACAACTGATAGCCAAAAAAATTGTCTTCTGAATTTAAAAATTCCTTTCTTTTCGCAAATCTAACTTCCCAACCATCCGTCACAATACCAAAATTCGCACCGTGAATCTTTTCCGTCACCACCCAATCGGTTTTTTTAAAATTCCGGTAATCTTCCAATGTTAAATTCCATTGGTTAGGATTCTCCGGTATTTTTTCATAAGCGATATATTTCCAATTAAAAATGTTGCTATCTGCCTTATCCATAATTTGAGCGATAAGTTCCTTCAGAGCTAAATACAAACAAATTGACCTGACATTAAATACAATTTGTTACATTATGTAGTATACAAGAAACAATAACTCATCGAGTGAGGTAGAATCAATATTTTAATTGCGGAGCATGCGGAAGCACTCCTAAACCAATTTGGAACAACCCTAGAACCTTATACATTGACACTCTCCCATCTGGAAGATGGGAGATTCTTTCAAGCATAGACAGCATAGCTTGAAATATCCTTTTATAGCTGTCGGGTTCCCAGGCTCACCCCGTTTGCCAACACGGGCTCCCATAAGAATTTTTTTCTTCTAAAAAATTCTTATGGGTACCCTGTGGGCGGAGTGATTTTTACGACTAACTCGCCGATTCGAGATTTGGGCGTATACTTTCCGAGAGTCCCACGCTCACGGTTTTAAAGTCTTATACTGACTATCAGTATTATACTACCTGACGGCACGCCACTGTGCGAACTCGTTCTACATCCCCCGCGTGGAACGACGGGGTGCCGGAACTTCGATCAGTTCTATAAGTTTGTTTTCCATTGTTTCCCACAGATAATTTCCTAACTCGAAAGTACTTTATTAAAATTGAGAATGAAACCTGTAAATCCTACATTCACAAACGAAAAATTACCAATGACCACCAAACGCCAATATCATATTATTACCTTCGGTTGCCAGATGAATAAAGCCGACTCGGAACGCATGGCTGGCATCTTAGAAGACATGGGCTTTGAGTGGTCATCAGACCAATATGATGCAGATATAGTAATTTGTAATACTTGTTCTATCCGAGATAATGCGGAGCAAAAGGTTTATTCTTATCTCGGCAGACAAGCAAGACGAAAACGCAAAAATCCCGATTTAACTTTGGTTATAGCTGGTTGTGTGGCGCAGCAGGAAGGAGAAACGTTATTAAGAAGGGTTCCGGAATTGGATTTGGTAATGGGACCCCAACATGCTAACCGTTTAAAAGATTTACTACACGAAGTATATGGTGGCTCTCAAGTTGTGGCTACCGAGCCGGTGCATATTATGGAAGATATCACCAAGCCGCGTCGGGATAGTAAGGTTACGGCTTGGGTGAATGTAATTTACGGTTGCAACGAACGCTGTACTTATTGTGTAGTTCCTGGAGTGCGCGGTGTAGAACAGTCGCGGACACCGGAAGCAATTCGCGCTGAAATGGTAGAGTTAGGAAAGCAGGGGTATAAGGAAGTTACTTTACTCGGTCAAAATATTGATGCATATGGAAGAGATTTACCGGGAATTACTCCAGAAGGTCGTCGTCAGAATACTTTGACGGATTTATTGTATTATGTTCACGATGTACCGGGTATTGAAAGAATTAGATTTGCTACTTCTCATCCCCGTTATTTTACGGAAAGATTAATTAAAGCTTGTGCGGAATTACCGAAGGTTTGCGAGCATTTTCATATACCTTTCCAATCGGGAGATAACGAAGTTTTGAAACGCATGGCAAGGGGTTATACCCATGAGAAATATCGGAGAATTATCAATAAAATTCGCGAGTATATGCCAGATGCGTCACTCAGCGCTGATGCGATCGTTGCTTTCCCTGGGGAGACGGAAGAACAATTTCAGAAGACGATGCAGTTAACGGAAGATATCGGTTTTGATTTGTTGAATACCGCTGCCTATTCACCGCGCCCAAATACACCAGCAGCGGAGTGGGAAGAGCAATTGAGTGAAGAAGTTAAAAGCGATAGATTGCAGCGGTTGAATCACCTTGTGGGTACAAAAGCAGCAGAGCGATCGCAACGTTATATGGGAAGAATTGAAGAGGTGTTAGTAGAAGATGAAAATCCCAAAGATAAGAATCAGGTAATGGGGCGTACAAGGGGAAATCGGTTGACTTTCTTTACGGGTGATATTGATGAGCTTAAAGGGAAGATTGTGAAAGTGAAAATTACCGTAGTGCGTCCGTTTAGTTTAACAGGGGAAGTTGTGGAAGTGCGGGAAATGGTTGGTGTTTAAAAAGGACATGGGAATTTTGAAAAAACCTCAATCGCCCTCAGGCTAAAGCCTGGGGCTACGCAAACAAAGCCTGCCCGACCGCAGGCTTGCAGATTTTTTTAGCCTGTCGGAGGGCAGGCTTTGTAAATGTAGCGATACCCTTCTAGGGTATTGCTATAGATTATTTATCACAAAGATGTATTACTAAAATTCGACAAAAACCCTTCAATTTTACATTTAATTATAGTTGTGGAAGTGCGGGAAATGGTTGGTGTTTAAAAGGAAATATTAGGAAATTTTGTAACGTTGTCGTTAAGCCCAGATTCCCACCTTGAAATGAATTTCAAGGCTAATAGACTAAGTACGTTAAAACGCACTAGAACGCTTACCTAGTCTGCCGCAATCAGACTTTAGCTATTATTCTGGGAATTCATTCCCAGGCAGTTGTTGAGAATGGTGCAAAATTTCACATTAATTAAAAAATTAGGAAAACTTCAGGAAATTGATGCTCAAGCATTATCTAATATATTGCAGGTAATTTTGGATGGTAGCCAGTAGTTTGGCTTAAAACGGCTGCAAGCAAAGAATTTTCGCAGGGTAATCCAGGAATACCAAAGTTTACTGGTGTAGATGTATATGTTGATTTTACTGACACCCATATATAAATATGGGCTATTAAATCGGTAAAGTGAGGTGAGGATGACAGAAGAGAATCGCAGCGCCAGCCTTGATGGGAGTACTGAGAGTAGCGCTATTATTACTGGCGATCGCAACACTGCGACTATCACTAATTACAATTACTATTACCGCGAAAATACAACAGCCTTACCTGTTAACTCTACGGATGCTGCTGATGACAATCTCCCTTGCCCTTATCGTGGTTTATTTCATTTTGGTCCCGGTGATGCGGAGTTTTTCTTTGGACGCGAGGTATTTATAGAAGAATTATTTAAAGCGACTCAAACCCGTAATTTTATACCTTTGTTGGGTGCGTCGGGAAGTGGTAAATCTTCTGTTGTCTTAGCTGGATTAGTACCAAAGTTACAAAAAGAAGGTAACTGGCTGTTTACTCATTTTCGTCCTGGTTCAGATCCTTTCTATGCTTTAGCTGAAGCACTTGTTCCACTTTATAGAAAGGATTTGGATTCAACAGATGAGATCAGGCAAGCTGATAAGTTAGCCCAAGATCTTATTAATTACAATAAACGTTTTTTAAATAATGTTTTTAGTAAAATCAAACGGAAATATCCCAATCATCGGGTTTTGTTAATTGCCGATCAATTTGAATAAATTTACACTTTATGCACGGATAATAAAGTTCGCCATAGTTTCTTAGATGCTTTATTAGCGAGCTTTCCATCTTCCTCTGCTCAATCGCAATGCGATCGTGTGTTAGTCGCAACAATGCGAGCAGATTTTTTAGCAAATGCTCTCCAATACCGCCCTTTTGGAGATGTATTGAAAAATGATATCAAGCTTAGTTCGATGAATCATGATGAACTAAAATCGGTGATTTCTAAACCTGCTGAAAAATTGGCAGTGACGTTTGAATTGGGATTAGTAGAGCGGATTTTGGATGACGTGGATTCGGAGCCGGGTAATTTACCTTTATTAGAATTCGCGTTAACTCAGTTGTGGAAGCAGCGCCAGGGTAAACAGTTAACTCATGCTGCTTATCAAGCAATAGGTAAAGTAAAAGGTGCTTTAGCTCGTCATGCAGATGAGAATTATAGAAACTATAGCGCTACAGAAAAAGAACGAATACGACGGATTTTTATTCAATTAGTGCAACCCGGTGAAGGTACACAAGATACGCGACGATTGGCGACGAAAGATGAATTGGGTGAAACAAGTTGGGATTTGGTGAAACAGTTGGCGGATAACCGATTAGTAGTTACTAATCAAAATGCTGCTAAGCAAGAAACAGTAGAAATTGTTCATGAAGCGCTGATTAGCAATTGGGATGAATTGCGGGGATGGATGAATGAAAATCGTAGTTTTCGCGCTTGGCAAGAAGGGCTACGGTTGAAAATGAATCAATGGCAAAGAATGCAGCAAGATGAAGGGGCATTGTTGCGGGGTGCTATCTTAGCGGAAGCCGAACAATATCTGAAGTACCGCCAAGAAGATTTGAGTAAAGAGGAGCAAGACTTTATCCAAACTAGTGTTGAGTATAGAAATTGGGAAGAAAAAGAACGGGAGCGTTTGATAATTGGAAAAGATGAAGACATAAAAAGAAAAAGAAACGAAATATTGAACAAGAAGAAAGAAGAGTATATAGACGATTTTGCGTTTGAATGGAGGGAAAATGGGAGATTTAATATGGGGAATTATATAAGGTCTGTAATTTTTAATTATCAATTAATTTTTGAAATGTTAAAGGAAGTTAGAGAAGATGGGAAAAGGTGGAGGGGGAAAGAAGAAAAAAGAAAAGACGGATAAATATCAGTCATTTATAGTAACATATAGGCGTTTAAGTTCCTTGTTAAGATTTGTAAATAGAAACTTTTTTAGGAGAAAATAGACTTTTCGAGAATTCGATACCTGGCACCTAAATTTCAAATCCGTAGAAAAACTGCATCGCTATTTTGGGGTCATAGCAGTTTGCCATCACGAACTTTTCGGCTACCTTACTCACTTCCGAATCTACAACTTCCCAATCATCCCAAGGTAGTCTAATTTGTCCCGGTGAAGTTTTCTTCTTCCTTTTACCCTTGGCTACTTTTGGTAACAGTTTGCTTCCCCAGTGGTAGCGTTTCTCAGGTTTGGTTGGTGGTTTATATTTTTTACAAAATCCCCGATACTTAAATTGTTCACTTTTCCGGACATGGTTCTGGTACTGATGAATTAGTTTTCGGCTAACTTAATGTTTGTAACCAAGAAACACTCGTAAGATTACTATCAACTGTAGCTAATATCAAATTGTAGTAAACTGCTGTAGCTGCAATAAATCTATCGGCTGGATCTTGGTGCGGTAATTGAATCTGACGACTTAAAATAGCAATTTGATTAACAAGGGGAGCTTCAATAATTTCTAGAGTTTGTAAAGCTAAATTGATCCATGCAACTGCATCAGGTTGTAAAGAAATTCGTCCTTTTTCTGCTAAGATTAACGTTTCCCAGATACTAATAGGACTAAGCCAAAGCTCGGTTGTTTCCTCGGCAATTACGGTTTGAAGATTGGTAGATAGACGCTTGTCACCCAGGAGATACCAAAGCCAGATATGGGTATCTAATAAAAGTTTCACTGAAGCACTTCCCAGGTATTAAGGGGAACTGGTGGAGTTATTAAATCTCCCAAAATTTCCCCGCTTCCTTTCATTGCTCCAAAAGTTGCACGTTTGGGTTGAGTTGTCGCAGGAGATATAATTACTAATGGTTTGCCTTCATGGGTAACAGTTAAGGGTGTTTTGGTTCGTTGTACTTCTGTAAATAATTTCTGGAGATTTTCAGGTAATTCGTTGGTAGTAATTTTTTGCATTCTTGGGTTTAATAGCTCCTTTCTATATGTATGATATTGCAAAAATCCTCTCTTTAATTTTCTGTAACACGTCACCTTAAGTACTTACACAAAATTAATTGTATATTTGTCATTGCGAGTGCAGCGGAGCGAAACGAAGCAATCGCAAAGTGCTGCGATTGCTTCGCTGTCGCTCGCAATGACATTTTTTTTGCATACTAAAAAAACCATATCAATATAATAGGACTTACGCAACTGGCACATTTCTGTTGTAGGGTGCTGTGACACTTAATTTAATTTTGAACGGAATAATGAGGGTTTTAGTGTCACGCACCACCCGAGTTTTGTGACGCTTGCGTAAGTCCTGTATAAACTACCATAATGAAAAAAATCCTCATCCTCTCCGCAAACCCCAAAAACACAACTAATCTCCGCTTACAGGAAGAAGTACGAGAAATCAAAAAAACACTCCAACTATCTGACAATCGAAACGAATTTCAAATCATCACCGAATCAGCCCTACAAGTTGACGATTTAACCCGCTTCCTATCTCACCATCAACCAACAATTGTTCACTTTTCCGGACATGGTAAAGATACTGATGGATTAGCCTTTTAAGATAGTTTTGGACACCAAAAAATTGTAAGTACCCAAGCCCTAGCAAAATTATTTGATTTATTTCAACAACAAGTCGAATGTATTGTACTCAACGCTTGTTATAGCGAAACACAAGCTGATTCTATTCACCAACACATTGATTGCGTAATCGGAATGAATCAAGCGATTGGCGATGAGGCAGCAATTCAATTTAGCAAGGGATTTTATACAGCTTTATTTAGCAACATAAATTATCAAGATAGTTTTCACATGGGTTGTGCTGCCATTGATTTACAGGGAATTCCAGAATATGCAACCCCAAAAATTAAAATTCGGCGATCGCGTTATCAAAAAGAAGAAAAAATCAACCCTGTAAAATCTGATAAGAATAATAATATTAATAACGATAACCAAGGCGGACAAAACCGTTCAGTTTCTATGGGGGGAAGCGCTAGTATTACTGGTGGTGCAATTATAACGGGAGAGAATAGCACTGCCAACATCAAAAATCAAAATCAACAAGTAAGTCTACCCGCACCTGAAAGCGTCAACATCCAAGCAGAAATTAATGCTCTACGTGAAATAATAGGACAATTAGAAACCTCAGATCGTCGTAAAATAGAAAATGCTTTTGAAGATGCTCAAGAAGAATTAAATAAACCACAGCCAGATAAAGATGAAGTGGGTAAGCCATTAGAGCGAGCTTTGGAATATGCCAAGAAAACCGCAGGATTTGCCAGTGCGATCGCAATACTCCAACCTCATCTAAGTAAAAATACTGGTTATTTGGGTGATAATTGGCATCAATTGTTAAATTTGGTTGGTTTAACAACTTGATAACACTGATGTTGGGTTACGACGCAATATATTATTTCTTAATCATTAAATCTTCTCGTGCGTCTAACCCAACCTACGTACTAGTAGTCTGTCCCATTAATTCTGATGGCTGTAGAGACGTAGCACTGCTACGTCTCCGAACGTTTGGAAGAAAACGAACCCGTCAGAATTAAGGGACACTCTTTTGTCCAAATCATTAATTCTGAATGGTTGGCTTATTCCTGAAATTGCTGGAGACGTAGCAGTGCTACGTCTCTACAGCCCGTCGGAATTTATGAAATTAATACTAGATTCAGTTGGTTTGACAAGAAACAATGCAGAAGCCTAACCCACATCTGCAAATGGTGCATTCTGGAATACTTTGATAAACTGATATCTGAACTTTATCAATACTAAGCAATGACTACTTCTGAACTAAATAATCAAATAGAACTGAAGGATACCCAGATGCAATCATACTCTCCATCAACCCCAAAAACATTATCTTTTCTGAAGTCTGTAGAATATTTATGTTTCGCGACTTTTGTTGCTTGTGGCCTCCTAACTCTTATTCTCCCAAACGATCCAAGATTTACAATCGCTAGTGCGATCGCTCTGGCTACTTTTGTTTTTCTGTTCCTAGTCAATCAACAAAATTCTAAGGCCGCTCGTCAAAACGCCTACTTTAGTGAAATCCAGAAGAAAGCCGATCTCTATCTAATTAATAACAATAAGAAAGACGTAGTCAATCATCTAATCTCACCAGCGAGAACAAAGGCTTTAGCCTATGCCCAAGAGTTAATTGAAGATTACAAGAAAACTCGCAAACAAGCAAGGAATCTTTACTACATTTTACAAATAGGAACAATTGTCTTATCTGGGGTTACACCAATTTTAGTTTTGGTAGACAAATTGCAAGCAGGGCAAACTTGGCTAAAATGGCTCCCTGTAATTTTTCCTGCTGTTGCTTCCATAGTCGCTAGTGTTGTCACTTCCTTTCCTCTTCAAGAAACTTGGATTTCTGCTAACACAACCGTTGAATTGTTAGAAGCAGAACAAGAAAAATTTGTTCTAGGCATAACTCCGTTGTATCGCTGCTATGACTCAGCCAACGAAGGAGAACAAGAAAGAAAAGCTCAGAAGTCAATCGAAAACTTTATTACTCAAGTTAATAACATTCATCTCAAACAAGTGCAAGAAACTACTGACACTAAGATAAAAGAAGAAACAGCGGAAGAAGAAAAAACAGAACAATTCGCACAACAAGCTACTTAAAGTGTCGTTTCACGGAGCTTGTCGCAAATCAAGGGCGGCAATCTCCCGGCATCACTTGTATATGGGTGCTTTGCCTACATATCATATTTAGATGTACTGCATACTCTACCACAGTTATCCAAAAAAAATTCCAAACCTTCCGGAATTGACATCTCACTAACGGTATCCTATCTTAGAACAGCAACTTATTGCTTACTTCTTATATTTAACTGGGGAACTATGGCCCCTAACTTATATGTAACCTTGAAAAACCCAGTCTTTACGGCTGGGTTTTTGATTATTAAATAATGGTAATCAAAAATATTCAGTAATTCTAACAGGTTATGATACCCTAGCTGCAATTAGCTATTATGTTTAAGTATTCAAAATGACAAAATTGCGGGTAGGTTTACTTTTTGGCGGTTGTTCTGGAGAACATGAAGTTTCCATTGTTTCTGCCAAAGCAATTGCAGGAGCGTTACAGGCTGAGGAAAACGCTAATAAGTACGAATTATTGCCTTTTTATATTAAAAAAGATGGTGCTTGGCAAGGTCCGGATGTGGCACAACAGGTTTTATCATCCGGGGAAGCCTTATCTTGTGAAAATTCTCAACCCCAACTTTGGCAATTCCCGAAATCAGCGGAAACTGTAGATGTATGGTTTCCCATTCTCCACGGACCGAATGGGGAAGATGGTACAATTCAAGGGTTGCTTACTTTAATGCAAGTTCCCTTTGTTGGTTCTGGGGTATTGGGTTCCGCTGCGGGTATGGATAAAATTGGCATGAAATCCATTTTTGCTCAAGCAGGATTGCCACAAGTTAAGTATATGGGGCTAACTAGGGAGCAAATTTGGTCAAATCCTTGTATCTTCCCCAAGCTCTGCGATGACATCGAACAAACTTTGGGTTATCCTTGTTTCGTTAAACCCGCTAACTTAGGTTCATCCGTCGGTATTGCCAAAGTGCGTGAGCGCTCCGAATTAGAAGCTGCTTTGGATAATGCGGCAAGCTACGATCGTAGAATTATTGTTGAAGCTGGAGTTACTGCAAGAGAGGTTGAGTGCGCTGTTTTAGGAAATGATAATCCCAAAGCTTCTATTATCGGTGAAATCACTTACGAAGCTGATTTTTATGATTATGAAACTAAGTATACTAGCGGTCAAGCAGATTTACTTATCCCAGCACCGATCCCCGAAGCTGTAGCTCAGCAAATTCAGGAGAGAGCAATACAAGCATTTACTGCTCTTGACTGCGCTGGTTTAGCACGGGTAGACTTCTTCTATGTTGAAGCAACTGGAGAAGTATTAATTAATGAAATCAATACTCTACCAGGCTTTACGGCAACGAGCATGTATCCGCAACTTTGGGCAAACAGTGGTGTTTCTTTTCCGGAATTAGTCTCGCGACTAGTTCAATTAGCTTTAGAAAGGAATTCCACTCCAGAAAATAATCCAGTAGCATTAAGTACTTAAATATTATTAATTATTCGCGGATTTAGTAGTCTAAGTTTCTTAAAGAGACTACTTGAATCCCAAATTCGATCACGGATACGTGAAACCTCGCTACTCCAGTACAATCTATATCTTGAGAAGTACAAATCTGAACAGAACCATGGAAAATACTCAGACTGTACAGCAGGAGTCGTCTAAAGTCAAAGAATCCGTACCGATTTCAGAAAACAGTGAATCTACAAACAGAGTAAATAGCTTTAAAAATGTAGCGATATATTTATTCATAAATTATCCTTGGCTATTTTTAACTGGTTTGTTATTAATGTTTTTGGGAGGCGGTGCCCTATCAATATACAGCTTGGGTTATGTTGGTGAGAGCATAAAACGTAAAGATTCAGAAACGCTACAGGCTGAGGTGATACCACCAAAATCACCTGCTCAAACTGAGGAAAGTAATGAAAATCCTATCCCTTTATGGATGGTAGCTGCTATAGCTCTTAGTTGTGCTAGCGGATGCTTAATTATTTTACGATTTATTAACCGTCCGAAGCTGAAACAAAAAATTAAGAAACGTATTGTTAATCGTAATGAAATACGCTTAGCACAGCGGCATCATCAAGCGATGGAGGCACGTCTACCAAAAAAAACACCTGTTAATGTCCAGCGCTCCCGTAAAACTCGTATAATGGCCGTGCCTCCACAAAAGGCGAAACCGAAACCTGTTGTAACAGTTTTACCTCCAGAGCAAAGTTTTAAGCCCAAGCAAAAAAATCAAGATTCTTTGGCTGATGTATTAGATATTCGCAAACAGACTTCTTTGTCTTCAATGTTACGTAAGTAATAATTAGTTAAATTAAAGTCGTAGTTTTAAAACTTTGCTTATTTTGTAATTAGGCATTAATAGAGTTAAAAATAATCACGATCGTATTTCACGCTTTCGAGGCTTTATTGTCGAAATGCGTGTTTTTTATTATACTAATTCACCTAACTTTCTCATAAGGACGGTAGGTACAAATAAAAATATTAGATTAATTCCCCTTCAACACTTATCATCGACCTGGGAGTTGGTAAGTAATTACTCCCTTCCCAGCTTTATGATTACCTAACCAATTGAGGGAGGGAGTGCGGGAGGAATTATTATAGCGTGATAGGAGTAGCTTTACTTAATATTACGATAGTTTCAGCCTTATCAAAACCTAAGCCGCTTCACGATGCCCGTAAGCCCCACTGTAAGGGCTACGGTAGATAGCACTTAAAGATTTTGCATAAGAAACATCTACGCCCTGTAGCGGCAGCGAAGAGGAGTGCCTTAAGCAGTTCTAAACTGGGGTATCGAGCAGAAAAAAGTCTCTTCCACTATATAAAGATATTCAATCCAAAATGCTGTTGGGTGAAATTCTGTTTGAGTAATGGTTATTAACTGTTTTATTGCTTGCCTTTTCAAACAAATTATAAAACCTGCCAAAATGGCAACCAACTCACAATTTAGTCAGTTATCTTTAATCAAGATAAACGACTTCAAGGGTGTTGTTATCAGGGTGTATCACTTTAATAGGCAATGGTGATACACTCTCTACCACTAAATTGTATCTTCCTGAATGGGATATTGTATCTTTCTGAATGGGATATGTATCTTTCTAAACGGGATATAAATAATAACAGATACATTAGACAGTTGTCAATGGGAGCGAAGATTAAGAAAAATTAAGTTTAGTTTGCCGCATTAGGAATACCAACCGCGTACAAATGTTGCGTTGACCCAAAAACAGCCCCCAAAATCAAGGTGATGTTTGTACGTATTCCGAAACGCTTCAGCGGCAAATGTAAGAGTGGGAGTGAATGCTTGTGATATGCATCCTCCCACTCTTATTTTATGGGTATTTGTTACTGACGTACTGTAAAAAAATGTGAAGCATGGGTTCCCATGAGATTTTTTTCAGAGGAATTGTGACAATTCACAGGAAGTTTGTATTTCTTAAAAATTCAATAGTTGTAAGTTTGATTGCATCTGCTGCGCCACTAGAAGCATCATGATGGCAGTTATTGAGAATTTGAAATTGAGAACCCAGAATTTGCTGATGCAGTTTTTTTCCATCTTCAAGAGGGAACCAACTATCTTGTTCCCCCCACATAATTAATGTGGGACATTCAATATTAACTAAATTTTTTTGAATCTGACTCAACCAATTGGGTTTGTTGTTTTTATAATTTTCAATTTCTCGTGCAGCAATTTGTAATTCTTGAGCCACTTTAAGAAAAGTACCGGGAAACTCAATATAGGGGTAAGTTATCCAGAATACATCTTCTTTAGTCAAAATTGAAGGGTCAAATAGTACGCTGCGCCTTTCTATTGCCATGATTTCTCTGATCAATGGTGCGAAAAGGTAGCTTAAACGTAATTTGTCAATTACTTCGATAAATTCTAGGGGTGTTTGAGCCAGTACAGACATACCCCAATGAGGAAGTCTTTTGGTGAATACAGGAACATTAACAATTGCTAAGCGAGAAACTAATTGAGGATATTCTTCAGCAAAGGCAAGGCCAACTAAAGCTCCCAGAGATTCTGCTAAAATGGCTACAGGTCGATCGCATAATGCTGTAATTATGCGTTGTAATTCAATTACTTGATGACCTGTAGTTTCTTGACGGTGCAAAGGCTTTTCTGAAAACCCAAACCCTTTAGCATCAAAACAAATTACTCGAAAATATTCAGATAATGGTTGGATCAGATAACGCCAATTATAACTCCAGCTACCAATACCATGAAGTAAAAATAAAGGTTTACCCGTACCTTTTTCACCATAGGCGATTTGTATGGGATAACCTTGACTATCTGCAATAGTTACTTTCTGTTGTCCTTTAGGAAAAGTTTTTTGCCACCAGTCTTTCATTACAATAATTTGAGAATTGGGCCGCAGGGTATGGGAAATTCGGATACTATCGCTATATAAATGTTAATGGGTATTGTTTATGGGAGGATAATTTAAAACTCCGGTGGTACTAACTCAAACACCCTTAACTCAATACTTTTACCATGCAGATTGTTAACTACCTGTAAAAAGTCCCCAAATAAATCTTGTAACAATTACAGAACATGTAACTAAACCAATAGCAAGGGCTAATAATATAGCTAAAAGTACAAAAACAAACCAAGTATCTGCTTTTTTCTTTTGACTTGGAAACTTTAAATGTTCTTCTAATAATTTGACATTATGGTCGTTAGCTTTCCAAGCAAAGTCAAATAAGTCTCCTGCAACAGGTATTATACCAATCAAGGCATCAATAATAATATTTACAGTCATTCTGCCTAAAGTTGCTTTCGAGGCACCCAATCGTGCGGCTTCTAAAACAATATACGCACTAAACAGAACACCTAAAAAATCACCCCCTCCGGGGAGTAATCCGATTATTGCATCTAAACCTACACCGATTCCGGTTCCGGGAATAGTAATAAAGTTATCTAGTAAACGACTAAAACTACGCAGACGCTTTAAAGTCGGTGCTTTGGTTTCGGGCTTGATAGAATAAAACTGAGAAGGTGGCAAAGACATAGGAGGAATGACTTTTGTATGATGAAATCGCTGTTTCTTTTACTGTTATAGTCAAATCTTGTGCTAGGTTGCAGTTAATATGTATTTTTTAATACTATTCAATTTTTTTTCCTGGATTTGGATACATATTTTCTCCTACGGTAACGTTTAATTGATTACCTATAAGTACAACCGCAGCAGTCATATAAAGCCAGAGCATAAGTACAATTACAGTACCAATCGCGCCATATGCTTTATTATAATTGCCAAAATTTGCGACATAAATTCTGAACAAATTTGATACAAATGCCCAGCAAATCGCCGCTAATAAAGCTCCTGGCATAATCGGCATTCCTTTTTTCCATCTACTAGGACCAAAACGATAAATAAAACCGAAAGCAGAAGCTACAATTACTAATGCTAGTGGCCAACGCATCAAGTTCCATAGATCGGAAAGAAAATTTAAGTAGCCAGCAGAATTATCTACTACAAACTGTAAAAGTTCTCCACTGATAAATATAAAAATGCAAGCTAATAGTAAAAGTATAATGGTACCAATTGTTAATCCTATGGATACAATTTTCGCTTTCCAAAATGGGCGTATTTCATTGTCTGGTGTTTGTTGAATTTGATCTAAAGCTGTCATTGCGGTACCAATTGCACCGGAAGCAGTCCAAATTGCAGCGAAAAAGCTTAAAGAGAACAAACCGCTATTTTTGGAATTAGCAATTTCATTTCTAGCAAACTCAGTAATTAAGTCTAGAGCTTCTTTAGGTGCAACTGCACTGAGTTGCTGTGCAAGTTCTTTAAAGATATTTTGCAAACCTTCTTCTAACAAGCCAATCGCCGTCAGAATAGCGAGAATTGCCGGGAATAAAGATAGTATGGCATTATAGGCGATTTCGGAAGCTAACCCTAAGAGTCGTCGTTTGCCTACATTTGTAACAGTTTCTTTAAGAGTTTTAAAATTCAAGTAACGAAAAAATTTCAAAAAGCGAAGTTTGATCATGGTCAGGTATTAATTATCAACTATCAATTATCAATTAATACCGACCAACGATCAATTGCTGTCAATACATTCTCAGGAATTCAGTGATTTCAGGGTTTGAGATATGTACTTTAAATCACAATATTATTGAGTTAAATAGAAGATGGCATTTGGCTGAGATTCTTCTCCAAGTTGTTCGATTATCCTTTTCGTCTCAATTTTCCATTTCAATTCTAGATACTCTTGAATAACTTTGGCACGGGTTTTACTGGTTTCTATCGGCTCGTCTTCTTTTTGGTTAGCAATTATTTTTAGTTTTAAAGCAGGTTGTTGCTCTAAGATAGAGGCAGCATTGTCTAAAATTTGCAAACTTTGGGGCTGAAGCACTGTTGATTTTTCTTCAAACTCAATAGTTCCCAAAGAAGCAGCAATCCTCCTCATACTGACTTTAGCTGATGGGTAATTCAGTCTTTGTCTAATATCATTGGCAAGCAAAACCCGAGCATCTGT
>JBCBQE010000048.1:0-15127 GCA_039820385.1 Cyanobacteria bacterium J06635_10 | reverse complement strand
ACATGGGGTAAGGGCGGCATGTATTTCCGCCCAAATTCCCAGGTTTTCCCATATTTTCAAGGAACAGTTGAAGCCCAGTTTATGAGGTTGTTGATGCGTCGGATACTGTATTGGGTATTTGCCCCTTTTAGCCTACTTGCTGGATGTTCTTATGTGGAAATTATTGAACCAATATCTCCTGTGCCGGAAACTCCTTTAAAAACTATCGAATCTTTGACGCGAGATAACCATCTCTCGCCTTTAGAACAACGAGTAATTGCCGAAATGAATCAGGCGAGGACAAATCCTAAAGCTTATGCTGCTATATTGGAAGACTATAGAAAACGCTTTGAAGGTAAACGAGTCAAAATCTCTAAAAATGTTTATTTAATAACTCAAGAAGGAGTTCCCGCAGTTGATGAAGCTATTCGTTATCTAAAAACGGTTTCTCCCGTATCTCCTTTGACTCCTTCAAAGGGAATGTCTTTTGCTGCTAGGGATCATGTCAAAGACCAAGGTCCTAAAGGTATCGTTGGTCACAACGGTAGCGATGGTAGCGACCCTTTTAAACGTTTAAGTCGCTACGGAAAATGGCAAGTTACTGCTGGTGAAAATATCAGCTATGGTTCCCACACGGCAAGGGATATTGTCATGCAGCTAATTATTGATGATGGAGTTCGCGATCGCGGCCATCGAATAAATATGTTTAATCCAGAATTTAAAGTATCGGGTGTTGCTTTCGGGATTCACACTACCTACAGACAGATGTGTGTTATCACTTACGCTGGAGGATATAGAGAAAAGTCAGCGAACAGTTAACAGTGAACGGTGAACAGTTAAAAGTAAAAAGCTATGCTGTTAACTGAGACTAAGACTTTCTATCTTCTCAGTAAATAATTTAAACCCCATCTTATTTTTTTATGGCACTCAAATAAAAACTGATAACTGATAACTGATAACTGATAACTGTTCACTGTTCACTGTTCACTGTTCACTGATAACTGTCTTCCCAATGCACCTCAACGTTTATACTCAAGGTCAAGGTTTCCCCATTCTCTGCTTGCACGGACATCCAGGTTCGGGTTCCAGTCTTTCTGTATTTACCGATCCTTTATCAAAGCGCTTTCAAACTTTCGCTCCAGATTTGCGCGGATACGGCAAAAGCCGCTTTAATCAAAATTTCCTCATGACCGACCATTTAAGCGACTTGGAAACTCTTCTAGACCGCTTTCAAATTGAAAAATGTCTGGTGTTGGGATGGTCTCTTGGTGGCATTTTAGCGATGGAGTTGGCGCTAAGATTCCCACAACGGGTAAGTGGGTTAATTTTAGTGGCTACGGCTGCAAAACCTCGCGGCAATCATCCACCTATTACCTGGCAAGATAATCTTTATACGGGTATTGCTGCTCTTCTAAGTGTTGTAAATCCCAATTGGCAGTGGAATATCAATACATTTGGAAAACGTTCTCTTTTTCGCTACCTGATTCAACAACATACTCCCACTGCTTATGGCTATATTGCTTCATGTGCGATACCAGCTTATTTAAAAACTTCGGCTTATTCAACTCGCGCCCTTTATTCGGCGATTAAAGCCGGATATAACAAAGTTGGCGATTTAGACCAAGTTCAATGTCCTTCTTTAGTCCTCGCGGGTAGAGAAGATAGACACATCACAGTGGAAAGCAGCTTGGAAACTTCTCAACATCTGCAAAATTGTCAATTCCACTGTTATCCTAATACTGCTCATCTCTTCCCGTGGGAAATTCCCCACCAAGTATTAAGCGATATTGACTGCTGGTTGAAGGATAATCCCCAGGTTGTAAAATTTTAGATTTTGAGGACATTGGGTTGTCGAGGAATAGGACTGCTGAAGTAAGTGTCCGGGATTTTCGATTTTTCGATTCCTGAAAATGAAGCATGAAGTATGAAAAAAGTCAAATAAAACTTTATTATTCATACCTCACACTTCATTTTTCAGCGGACACAGCCTGATAAAAAGGTTTCAGCAAAACTTCAAATACTTCAATGCTGAAACCTTCGGATTACATTTGACCGCTAAAGACAGGCTTTACTTTGCGGTCAAACCATTCCCCCAGGTCTTCAGAAATAGTTAAAGCTTTTGGTTTACAACGCTTCACATCAACATTAATACCTTGTGCTCCTTCGAGTTCAAGATCTTCCACATAGCCTTTTACAGCAGCTTTCGCTTCTGTACCGTTGAGAAAAGGTCCGAAGTAATAAGTACACTTGGGATTTCTCGTTTTAATCTCTACCCACCAAGCTAAGCCAAGGTTATCAGAGATGTTGGTCGCGAATTCTTTGAAAGTATTCCCAATCCTGCTCATGGTTTTCGCCGATTACTAAAGTTGATAGTGGTTGTTAAAGAACTATACTGTCGGTTTTTTTTCTTTACACTTCTTTATACTCTTTTACATATAGTTTTTGGAAGGGGTTTTTTGCAAATTTTCTAAATAAAGCGTGTTGTTCCAGCGCTGGCGATAAATTTCATACAGAGCCATACCCGCTGCTACTGAGGCATTGAGGCTGGGAGTTTTTCCTTGTAAGGGAATTGAAACTAAAACATCGCAGCATTTTTGTGTCAACATACTTAGACCTTCGCCTTCGGAACCAATTACTAAAACAATTGGCGAGCCTTTGAAATTTACCGTATGTATGGGTTGACCGGCATTGCTAGCAGTACCGTAAATCCAGAAACCGTCGGCTTTCAATTCTTCCAAAGCACGGCTGAGATTAACTACTCTAGCCACGGGGAAATGATCTAAAGCGCCAGTTGCTACTTTCATGACCGTAGAAGTGATACTAACTGCTCTACGCTGGGGAATTACCATACCTTGGGCACCTATTGACTCAGCGGTGCGAATGATTGCTCCCAAATTGTGGGGATCGGTGATACCATCAGCAACAACTATGACTGGTGTATCCGTTATGGATTTTGCCTTTTCGACCAAATCATGTAAATCAAAATAGTCGTAAGGAGCAATTTGTGCTGCGACTCCTTGATGGTTAGCATTTCTAGTAATATGGTCTAAGCGGGTGGCTTCCACTTCGTCTATAACTGTCCCATTTCCTTTAGCTTGCAAAAGCAAATCGTGAAAACGGTGATCGTAGCGTAAACGAGATGTAATCCAAATACGATTGAGACGACCCTGATTTTCCAAAGTACTCAGAACTGGATGACGACCGTAAATTAGGTCGCTATTTAAGGGTGCTTCTGTTGATGATGGATATTCAAAATTAGGAGAACGATTTTGACGAGGTTTATCAACTAAGTGGTTATTATTTCTATTGTTTGATTTACCAAAGGACCCAGATGAAAAACGCTTACTCTTTATTTTCAAGGGTTTTCGGGGATTTTCGCCATTGCTCTTAATCTTTCTTGGTTTGTTCGTCATATGAGTATTTAATAGAGCGGGTTACAATTTCGGTAAATGCGCTTGGGCTTTTAATTTTCTCGCGAACCCAGGATCGTAGCATTTTTGAGATTCTACCTTTCAGATGTTCCGCTACGACTCTAGAAGAAGTTTTTGCAGAAGCTCGCTTAATCGTTCGGTATTAGTGAGATATAAATAGCCAATCAAAGTTTCTAGACTTGTAGCCTGTCGGTATGTTTGGGGATCTACACGTTTGGGACGACCTGTGGCGGCGTTACGACCCTTACGAACAATTTCTAATTCATTACTATTCAGATGAGGGCTAAGCAAGTTTAACATTTTCGCCTGCTTTTCGGCTCTTACTTGTGCTACTACCAAACGATGGTAATTTTCTACTCGTTGGGGTGGTAACAAGTAATATCTCCTGACATACAGTTCATAAACTGCATCTCCTAAATAAGCAAGAGCGGTAGGAGAAAGTTGCTGTAGTTGCGATTGAGAAAGTCTCGGTAACAATTGTTTTGCATTTGGCTCAAGTGAAACATGTGAATCATAGGAATCCTTGGGGGCAGCCGATGAACCTGCATTTAATTGCTTTTCCTCCTTTGATTTCACAACTTAATCATTCCTCGAAGATTACTAATTATCGGGAAGTGTTAACTTTGAGGAGTTTGGTTACTACCTGCTCTTTTGTATCGTACTGCTTCATGCTTATTGCTGCGATCGCTATAAAAGTTTCTTAATAATTTTAGCTCGCTCTTTTAGTTTAATAGCATTTTTTTTAATTTTTATTGACGCTAATTTTATTAACCGAAAACCTAACCGTCAACGGCTGTATATAAAACATTATCTAAAATTAATTAATGAGGACTTTTGCTAAAATACCTGATGTCATAAATTTTTTGTAGAACAGTTAATAGTTGTAATTTACAATAATTATACCTACTTTAAAATATTATTTTTGATATTACCAGAGTTAAGAAGAAAAAAATTATCTGTTTTATCCACTGACGAAAGTAAAATCAGTTTTATGAATTCCCATCTCTATGCGGTTAAATTTCCGGACAAAGAAAAATTAAGCTATCCAGATTTAAATCTCGGATAGCTAATTTTTGACTATCAAGCCGTCAATTCTTCTTGGTGTTTTCTAAAGCCTTGTCAACTGAAGTTTGCAAGGCGAGAAACTTTTCCAAGCGCACGAGCTTGACTGTCTGAGTAACGCGGGCGTTAGTGACGATTTGCAAGGTACCTTCGGCGGTTTGAGCCTGCTTGGCTAACTGTACCAAAGCTCCCAGACCAGAACTGTCTACGAAGTCGATTTGAGAAAGATCCAGAATAACATGTCTGGGTCCTTCCTTAATTTTATTACTAAGTACCTTACGAAACGTCGGCTCGGAAAATGCGTCTAACAAACCTGTGAGGCGGAATAGCTGACAGTTATCCCTGACTTCGCGAGTACCTCGCAGGCTAACGGTTAGATTTAGTGGCTCAGCAATAATTCCCTCCTCATGGTGAAAGCAAACGCTCAAGTATAGATGTTTTTTGTGTCTGTTGTCTACTTTAACCCCTGCTCCAAAAGAGAGGGGCTGTGAGATAGTGTTCGTTTAACCTAACAAGCAATTTCTCACTTTTTCCATTTTTACCTCACCCGGGCAGTAATTGCTTGACGAGATGTTCTCATTGCTTGAACAAAGTGCTCAAATAGATAATCTGCATCGTGAGGACCAGGAGAAGCTTCTGGGTGATATTGTACCGAGAAAACTGGTAGGGACTTATGTTTTACTCCAGCAACGGTATTGTCATTTAAATTAAAGTGGCTGATTTCTACATCACTATCAGGTAGTGAATCGGGATCTATAGCAAAGCTGTGGTTTTGAGAAGTAATTTCGACTCGTTTCGGAGAACCTGCTGGCTGATTTAAACCACGATGACCAAATTTGAGTTTATAGGTTTTAGCTCCCAAGGCTTGACCCAAAATCTGATGTCCCATACAAATACCAAATATGGGTTTTTCCGATTTTAGCAATGCTTTGGCGGTTTCAATTCCTTCAGTAACGGCGCTGGGATCTCCTGGTCCGTTGGAAAGAAAAATGCCGTCTGGGTTGTGTTTAAGAATTTCTTGGGTTGGAGTATCTGCTGGAACTACTATTACCCGACAACCATGACTTGCTAAGCGCCTTAAGATATTGCGTTTTACGCCAAAATCGAGGGCTACAACGGTTAATTTTTCGCTCTCGTTTGGTACCCCATTAAATTCCCATGCATTGGTAGTGGCTTCCGACCACTCGTACACCTGTGTCGTCGTTACCTCTTTCACTAAATTTAACCCACTCATCAATGGTGCTGCATTTACAAGTTCAAGTAACTCCGTCGGGTCGAGTATTTCAGTAGAAATACCTCCATTCATCGCTCCTTGGTTACGTATCTTACGAGTAAGAGCGCGAGTGTCTATGCCATAAATTCCTGGTATCTGATGCTCTTTTAAGTACTCAGGTAAAGATTGGGTTGCTCGCCAGTTGCTTGGTCGATAACAAATATTTCTGGCTATACAAGCTCGTAAATGAGGCTTATCTGACTCTGCGTCCTCTGAATTTACACCAGTGTTTCCTAGCTCCGGATAGGTAAACACGATGATTTGACCGCAATAACTAGGGTCGGTCATTACTTCTTGATATCCCGTCATGCCGGTATTAAAAACGACTTCTCCGATGGCGGTACCCGTAGCACCAAAAGACCAACCGCGATAGCTGGTTCCATCTGCCAGAACAAGTAGAGCAGGTGTTGCGTCAAACAGAGGCATAAGCAATAAAACGATAAAGCAACGATTGGATAGGGCAATTAGCCATTCACCGCAAAGATAATTATCCCACGAGTTAATTCACTTGGTTTTTTAATTTTTAGAAGTCAAGGCCGAAATGTAAATCAAAAAACACAGTTTTACTGCCAAAAAGCAATTAGATGACATTAGATAGCTTTATTACAATGATAAGCAGCCCCCTGAGCTAAAATAAGGATCAAATGGATAATAGTTTTTTAGCGTTGTATTTATCATTCAAAAATAAGGGAATTATGATAGATTTGGGTCAGTTTTTCTTTTATGATTGGGGATGAGCATTCCAACACGGGGGCTATTTAACTATGCTGATTCGTGCTTATGAGTATTATTTCAATTCTATATATCATCTTAACTACTATTAATACTTATAGAGATACGTTGAAACAGGCGTTGCTATTTTAATCGCTGCTTACTCTTCTTCTGACTAGAATAGTTAAAAGGGCATCCTCCGCGGGGAAATTTAACTTTTAACCATATTATTTTCCCTCAAACGAACGATTGGGCACACAGCCCCGCTTGACGGGCACCCGTGATTTTTTTTAGGAGAAAAAAATTCCGATTGGGTTCCCTTGACCAATGTTAAATAATTAAAAGAAGGACAGTAGATTTTTGCCCCCAAGGGCTTGGTAAATCAAAAATTATTATGCTTGAGCCTTTGTTTTCCCGTGCAGCTTTAATTTCACTGTGGAGCGCATTAACTATAGTTGGTGTAGCCTGTAGTCAAGAACAAAAAACAGTTAAAACTCATTCGACTCCCACCCAAGAATCGGCACCGAGTACGCCTCCTGTGGTGGATTCGGAATCATTATCGTTAGAAGTAACACCCACTCCACTTCCAAAGTCAACTGAAAACGATGAAAAAACTGTGGAACTAACTTCCTTTGAAATGGGATTGGATAAAGCAGCGGGTGGTTTTAGTATAAGTCAATCGGCTCAATCGCCAGAAGATTGGAAATTAGTGGCTGATTATTACCAAGATGCCATGAATTTGATGAAATCGGTTCAGCCTCAAAGTCGGTACTACCCGATCGCTAAAGCAAAAGTTGGGGAATACCAGCGCCATTTTGATTATGCTCTAGAAAAATCTATTGCCCTCCGACAACCTCCACCACCGCCAGAGCCTGAAAAAATAGTGGTAACAGTACCGCCGTTGAAAGAATCTATTGCGCGTCAAAAAATGCAGGTTCCCCCAGCGGTACAAAAGATATTACAGCAGAATTTTCAATCTCCCATTGCCGCACCACAGCCATTGCCCCCGCTTCCCAAATCACCACAACCGCTACCAACTCCCCCCAAAGCGATACCGATACCCATTGAGACAAAAGAAGTATACGCCGCCGCCGTACCCATTCAAGAAGAGAGTCGTCAGGCTATGGTATTTAGCGCCCCAATTAAGCGGCGTATTGGGGGTACGCCAATCATTGATGTTACTTTTAACGGCAAGCGCCAATTTGAGATGATTGTCGATACGGGCGCTAGCGGTACTGTAATTACCCAGCGAATGGCTAGATTACTTGGTGTTTCTACTGTTGGCAAAGCAAAGGCAAATACTGCAAGCGCCAAATCCGTAGAATTTCCTATCGGTTATGTTGATTCTATTGAAGCCGGTGGTGTCAAAATTAAGAAAGTCTCAGTAGCGATCGCTGGGAGGGAATTGGAAAATGGACTTTTAGGACATGACTTTTTCGGCAACTACGACATTACTATTAAAAGTAACGTTGTAGAATTTCGTCCTCGGGACCATGGTAATTCCCATAATTCCAAAACAAATCAAAACAAAGCCCGGAAGAGCATTCCAATTTATCCCAAGAAGCTTTTTAAGGAATAATTTCTCGCTTGGGGATGAGGTGCCTTCTCGGGCACCAAGATGAAAAGTGTCTTAACATACCATCATGGGGTTCTCTAATCCTATGTAAATCTAGGCAGCCGACGAATCAGTGCTTTGTTCTACGTATTCATGAGAAGATTGCTGTTGGATCAAGCGTAATAGGTAAATGCTGGTTGCTTTCGTCCTCTGGATTAGGACTCCCTACCATACTAGTTTCAACGTACCCACAACCCCTGTGGGTGATATCCGCTTCTAAACTGAGTACTTCTTTGTGGAATTTCTTGGCAAGCCAATTATGACCTATCGCAGAAGCGACAGTTTCGACCATAGAATGCAAATACCGGACGGTATCGCCCAACAACACACGACGTACAGCATCAGAAGTCATATATAACGTAATCCTAGGATCGTCATATCTAGCCTCAATGCTGTTACTTGCGTTGTAATCACTTTGTATTACGTCCCCCGTATAACGGATAAAACGATCCCCTTTTCTACTCCCCAGCAGAGTACCCGTTTGAGAATCCATTTGCGACGTATAGGCGCAGTTAACTAGAGCTACGGTGCTACCAGTCTTGCGTCCTATGGCTATCAGTGAATCTTGTAGTTCGCCTTTCATCCACTGGTTAAGCTTGCGGTACGAGTGACTTAGCCATTTTTTTTCCTGGAATCGGGCGAGATAAATCTTCAGCTACAATCAAAGTAGGTTGCTTGATGTAGGCATACAAATCCTTGCGAATCATACAACGCACAGTAGCTTTATCTCTATTTAAGCGTTTATTTTTCTTTCTAGATCCTAAATTACAAGCTTTAATATTGGCTGCCCCTTTAGGGTTATTATGTCTTTCTGCGTGCTGAAACAAGCGATGCCTGTTCTGATTAATTCTATTACTATTAGCTGTTTTTCTCCTCAGAGTTTTTCCTAATTTTGGAGCTATAACCGTTTTATCGGAACTGTAAAAACCTTCTGTGTAACCTTTATCGAGCCCTATGCGTAAGGTAGGTTTTTCAGAGCTAACGACTATTTTGTCAGAAAAAGTAGTATGTATTTCGTATTCCGAAAATTCATTTCTTATAACTCTAATTTGTTTCGTGGGAATACGTTGCGACCTAATTAAGAGGTTAATTTTTTGTCCGCGCTTTAATCCTTGGACTTCAAGCTGTATTACATTTCTTTTTATTCTAGTAGCTTTGTATCCTTGACCTTGATACACCACTTGATTTCTGACGAAAGTATGCCCAGGAATATAGTGCTTTCGATAAATTTTATGAAACTCTGAATCTTCTGTAGGATTCCCATAAAGTAAACCTAGAAGATATATTCTTCTGGATTCTAATTCATTGGCAGGAAATTCGAGTAGTGCTTGTTCCCATAGAAGCTCTTTCGCTTCTTTTTTAGCTTTCTTACCTAAAGACTTTATTTGTTCTGCATACCAGTGTTTACGCCCTAACTCTTGAGAAGTTAACGGATATTTACGCCAGATATCGCGCTTGATAAACACTCTAGCAGCATCTTGCTGTGCTGAAATAGCTTTAAAACAATCGTTTACAGCCCATTCACGTAATTTGCCTGGTAAAACTTCAAGAGGAGGACATAACTCCCGCACAATTTGATCTGCTTGTTTCCAATGCTGTAACCAGCCTTGCAAACTACCTAGCTTGTTATAGGTAGCAGCACGGCATTGTCCTTGCTTCTCAGCTATACTGAGAAGCTGCTCTGAGTCTGAGACAGAAATGACTGGGATTATTTGCGTGTAAGTATAATCTGTTAATTTTTCTTTTTTCTTTCTAGCCATTTGTATCTCCTAAGTCCCTTCGGGACGACCTCCGGTACGGAGACGCTGAGCGCAGAGCGCACGCTACGCGAACGCGAACGACTTCAAAGGCTCTTCATTTTATCTTAACATCATATCATAGCACAATAATTTAGTAATTGTAAAGGTTTTTTATTAGCTTTCAACTTACATAGATTTAAGCAGGTTTTAAGCTAACTGTTAAACCGCTGTTGGTGACTCCCATGCCCCCGGTTAACTGAGTGTCAAAAAAGCATAAAATAAGGGGTCCCAACCCTAATATTAAATTCTGAATAAAAGTGTAATATCTGAATAAGTACAGCCATTAGTTAATCACGGGTAAAATATCAGCGCAAACGCAAGAATATTCCATACTAGTTCAATATTCCTCAAAATACGGCAAAGGAGCAAGCAATTTTCTTCGGTCCGTATGTTTTCTTCTATCTTAAACTAAAATTAACCTGTTCTTAGCTAGAAATTAAGCTCTAAAGTGTTAACTTAAATAATAATTCACTTTTTGCTGCAACATTTGAAATTCCTCCGAACCTTGGAGTATATAAGGCTCGGGGGATTATCTATTTTAGTGGCTAGTAAGAAGTTATACTTTGCAACCAACTTGTCTCATTTTTTATTCTGTGGTGACGATTTAATATAATATTAGGACTTACACAGCTAAATAATTTCTTGAGACCCAATAGGGTATAGCGTATAGGCTCAGATTTTTCGTGTTCCGTGGCCCATGCTCAGCCCAAACCCTTGATTTCTCCCTTCCTAATAATATACTCATTTGTAAAAGTGTCTCCACAGAATATTCCTCTTTTCTTAGATCAAGCTAAATCTTATTTGTTAGAAAATGTTGCACCAAAGGCTAACGAGATAGACGAGTCGCCTCACGCTGCCTTTGAGGCGTTGCAAGGTTTGGGAAAGCTGAATTTACTGGCACTGAAGGTTCCCTGCATGATGGGTGGGAAGGAAGTTAGCGAAGTTGATTATAGTAACTTTCAAGAATTAGTAGCTAGATATTCCGGTGCTCTAGCTTTTTTGCAAACCCAACATCAAAGTGCTGCAGGGATGTTGGTGAGGAGTAATAATTCTACGCTTCAACAAGAATATCTCCCACGTATGGGTAGTGCAGAAGTTTTATTGGGTGTTGGTTTTTCTCATTTACGCCGTGGAGGTAAACCGATAATTACAGCCGCATCTGTAGCGGGAGGTTATCAATTTGATGGTGTTGTACCTTGGGTAACCGGATTTGGATTTTTTCAAGAATTTGTTGTTGCTGCTACTTTAGCTGATGGAAGTGCTATCTTTGGAATTGCGCCTTTTCAAAATACGCGACAAGCAGGGGGAGGAGAAATAACGTTTACTCCCCCCGCACAATTGGCGGCGATGAATTCAACAAATACTGTTTCTGCTACTTTAAATCGCTGGTTGTTGCCTGAAGAACTTGTAGTTTTTATTAAACCACCGGGTTGGATACATGAAAATGATAAAAAGAATCTTCTTCAGGCTACTTTTCTCGCTACTGGTTGCGCTTTTGCTGGCTTAGATGTTATACAAAAAGCGTTCGAGAAGAAGTCATTATCTTTTATCAACGATGCTTTCAACTCTCTGCACGCAGAATTAAATAGTTGCCGTAGTGCGATTAGGAAAGCAAGACAGCAAGAGGTAGAATTTACACAAAAGCTGCAATTAAGAGCTTGGGCAATTGATTTAGCAACAAGAATTGCTCATGGGGCGGTAACTGTTTCTAGTGGGGCTGCTAATTACAGTTATCATGCAGCACAGCGGGTTTATCGTGAAGCTTTGGTATTTACCGTGACTGGGCAAAGTAGCGCAATTATGGAAGCTACTTTAGGAAGGTTGACGGAGCCCTTGACGCGAAACTTTATCTCCCATGAAGTTGAGGTAGCCAGTAGCCAAAACCCACAAGAAAAAATTTTAGCCCGTCAAATTTCTTATTCGAGCGTTATTCATTTAAGTCACATTATTGATACAAACATTCCTCAGTGGCCAGGTGACCCAAATGTAAACTTTGAAACAGTCGCTGATTTACAAAGAGACGGTTATTATCTACGTAAGTTTTCATTAGGAGAACATAGCGCTACTCACATTAACGCACCAATAAGCTTTCATGGTAATGGTACGGGAATAGAAGAATACCCAGCCGATTCGTTGGTAGTACCTGCGGTAGTTATAGATATTCGCTCTTCTGTAGCAGCCAATCCCGATTATGTTCTTAGTATTGCCGATATCCAAGCTTGGGAGAATAAATACGGTGAAATCAGTAATGGGTGTGTGGTGTTATTAAGAACGGGTTGGCAAGAAAAATGGGATGATGGAAAAGCTTTTTTTAATCAAGATGTTCGTGGCAATATGCATTTTCCAGGCTTTGGTGTTGATGCAGCTAAGTTATTAATTGAAAAAAGAAATATTGCGGGTATTGGAATCGATACTCATGGTGTCGATGCGGGTAAAGATACAAGTTTTACTATTAATCGTTTGATGCTGGAAAAACCACGCATCGTATTGGAGAATTTAACTAATTTGGAACAGTTACCTGCTACGGGAATAACTCTGGTTATCGGAGTTTTAAGGTTACGCTCCGGCGCAGGCTCTCCTGTAAGCGCGTACGCTTTACTATAAGTTTTTGCTTTTTATCAAAAAAATGCGGCGATCGCAAATATTATTAAAAAAATCTTAATTGTGTCGATCGCGATTGAAATATGCGCTACTTCGTATTACATGTATAGTGACATGACATACATTTATAAGTATTCTTAGAAGTCAAATAACTTTCAATATCCGATCTTTAATACAATAGGTATCTTGAAAATGTCTATAAATACCACTTTAGGAGTATATATTAAAAGCTTTACTTTCGGTAATATTGATTCTATTAGCTGTGCAATTAAATCAAGATGACAAGTTTCTTAAAGTTACGTGATTCACACATTTAAGTTATCAATCTCTGTTTTGCTTCGGTTTGTCATCAGTCTTTGAAACTATCTTTAGATCGTCGATCCGCATTGTTATCTTGATTCATCAGTTAAGCCATTTAAGGCATTGAAAGAAGTATTGGCAATGGCTAGTTTATTCTTCTATAAAAAATTATATATCTAGCTCAAGGGTTTTAAATACCGATAGCAGTATCTTGCAGGAATAAGCGAAAATTGATTAACTTCGTCGCCATTATCCACCGTATTCGGGGTAATGGTTTTTAGTTCCGTTGATATTACTGAAATATTTAAATTTGATGATTTATAGCCCAACTGATTATCGTCTCTTAATCTGAAATATCATTGAGTAATCACTCCATCGTAGATTATTACATCCAATGAAGATTAATTGTCTACTGTGATTTTTACTATATTATCTCTACTGACAAAATGCATTCAATCAAGCTTTATTAAATATAGTTATACTATTCAATCAACCATACTTTCTCTAGAGAATAATTAAATTTACAGCAGCTCGTCTTGATGACTACACCTTGTCCTATACCCCATGAAGTACTATTTATGCAGATAATCCACGGCTTTCAATCCTATCTCAAAATTATTGATCCCCATTCATCTGAAGTTCACATCCATTGGAATGACTTATATTTAGTTGAAGTTCTACATCACATGAGATTAAAACGGTAATTATTTGAATAAATGTTAAGTAAAGTATCTCAAATAATTGTTTGATTAGATTTTGTGAATATTTTTTGTAGATGTTGATATTTAGAATTGTAAAAAAAATATCATCCAACGCCGAAACAATTGTTATTGTAGTAAAGCGATAGATAATTCTACATGTTAAATTTAGGAGATAAGAATGCTCGCAATTTATATGGTGCTATTTATTCTTGCTTTAGGTACTATCTGGCTGGGATTGAAGATAGCCGAGGAAGTCTATCGTATTGCAGTAGTTTTGACTGGAGTAATACTTTTAGTGATGGGCTTTGTATCGGCTCCATCATTTGTACAAATAGGTTGTATATTACTGCTGCTGGGAGTTTACCAACTCTATATTTCGCAACCGAAATTTAATATGCTTTTTAGAAATGAAGTTGAAGCTGTAAAAACAGTTAAATGTGTCGGATCTGATTGTGAATGAAGCCTCGAACGAGTTTAGTTAATTCATTAGGCTTTGTAGGATTTTTAATTGAAAATTGCATAGTATATATAAGTTAGAAGTTAGAGATTAATTTTTTTTCTAGCTTCTGACTTTAGTTTTTGTAATTAAGTAGGTCAGCGTTGAAAATAGTAATTAGGACAAGAGAGTAGAGAATAGTGAATAGCGTTTGCGAAGCGTGTCGCCATAGCGACATAAAGTGCGCTCTTGGGGAGCCATTGCGTTGCGGAGGAACACGCACCGTTGTAGCAAATGGCGTGTCTCCCCAAGGGGAGCAACTTTTCAAGAGAGTGAGTGGTAATAAGCCTTTTAACTCGGTTTACATTCTGTAACATAGCCCTCGTTTATTTGTGCCGACTTACTTAAAAATAGTTATGAGTTACCAGTAAACTATTATCGTTTTTATAAATGTGTTTTTTTTAGTCTGATTGATACTACTATATTTGATGAGCTTTTTTGAATACAGGGATGATTTACAATTTACAGTTATAAGTAAGCCGGCGCAAAAAAATATTGGTATGTAAACAAACGTAAATTAAGAGCCGGAGCTTACTCCCTGAGCGTAAGATTTGCATCCCCCAACCTCCCTAAAAAAAAGGGATTATATATAAGCTTTATTAGCGATCCCCTATACTTCCTTTGAAAGAGAATTCAACAATGTATTCCTAACACTTTGCATGTTTGTGTCATTGCATGAGACTCTTGATAAACAATGAAATTAACTCAAGCTAATGGACGTATCACAATTACTTTTATACATCGGTGTCATTGTTATATCTACCGCTGTAGTCTGGGTAGGCAGCTTTTTCCTAGAATCTGCTGCTGAAGGTTTATCGGAACACTATGAACTACCACCTGTTGTGCAAGGAGGAGTTGTTCTTGCAGTAGGCTCTAGTTTTCCAGAACTTTCCACTACAGTACTTTCTACTCTTATTCACGGAAAGTTTGAGTTGGGTGTGGCTGCTATTTTTGGTTCAGCTATTTTTAATATTCTTGTGATCCCTGGAATTTCTGGTTTGGTAGGCAAAGAATTAAAGTTTAAGGAAAATAAGGACTTTATTTACAGGGATGTTCAGTTTCAGATTACTAGCATTGCGGTATTATTAATAACTTTTGCTGGTGTAGTTCTTTATAATCCCGTGCCAAATGAGATGTGGCAGGGTAACATTAACCGATG
>JBCBQE010000047.1:0-15162 GCA_039820385.1 Cyanobacteria bacterium J06635_10 | reverse complement strand
CGACCTCGTTAGTTGTATGTGGTGGAACTATTTCAGTATTTCCACTGCACTGACAACTAACGAGGTCGCACTTATTTTAGTTCATGTGTACTATATAATAATTTAGTTAAATTACTTTTGTCAAGAACTAAACCAAACCTGTTGTAGAATCTCAAAAAAAAAGTAAAGCAGCCACTGGTTTTTGGCTGCTTTTTGCGGTAGTGTCTTATAATAAATGTGGATGCTGTTAAATATGTTACATTTTGTTGATATAGAAAATAACTGCAATAACATAAACGTAAATTTACTCAAAACCCACAATAAAACAGTTACAAGTAAAATCCTCGTATTTTTGTAAGTCAATGTACACAAATGAATCCACCAAGTATACTTCGGCGGCTGATATCGGACAAAAAAGTCGTGTTTTGGTAGTAGAGGATGAAGAATTAATCAGGGAAATGCTGGTTTTGGCTTTAGAAGAAGAAGGCTATGGGGTGGAAACTGCAACTGATGGACGTTTAGCTATAGAGCAACTCCAGAACTTTGACGCAAACAATAATGAGGCTGCTTTCGATTTAGTTATTTTAGATTTAATGTTGCCTCAAATTAATGGGTTAGATATTTGTCGCTTAGTGCGTCATCAAGGCAACCCAGTGCCAATTTTAATGCTGAGTGCAAAAGGTAGTGAAACTGACCGTGTTTTAGGCTTAGAAGTGGGGGCGGATGACTATCTAACCAAACCTTTTAGTATGAGAGAGTTGGTAGCCCGTTGTCGGGCATTGTTACGCCGTCAGCGTCTAAGTACAACTACCCAACCTCCAGTTTTAAATTATAAAGAAATTACCTTATATCCTCAAGAATGCCGCGTGTTAGTTCGTGGAGAGGAAGCGAGTTTATCGCCAAAAGAATTCCGCCTCTTAGAACTATTTATGAGTTATACTCGCCGCGTATGGTCGAGAGAGCAATTACTCGATCAAGTATGGGGTCCCGATTTTGTTGGAGATAGCAAAACCGTAGATGTTCATATCCGTTGGTTACGAGAAAAGTTAGAACAAGATCCTTCCCGTCCAGAATATATTGTTACTGTTCGGGGTTTTGGGTATCGTTTTGGATAGTTGTTAGTTATGATTTGTCCCACAACAACCTGCGAAACGTCATGCTGTTACTGGGAATTTTTCTAGGTTTAGGGCTAAGCATCTGCTTATCAGTCTGTTATACGATACAATTCAACCACTATTTTGGACGAGAAAATTTCTCAAAAGGAAATTTTTTCGCCCATTTTGCAGTATTACCACTTATTGGATGGCGGCATAAATTTGCCAAATTAAAAAAACAGCAGCAATATTTAAAAGAACAACTGCAAAATTACCAAAGTTTGTTAGAACAAGCACCTTTAGGGTATTTGCAAGTTGATGAAGAAAATCAATTACTGTGGTGCAACCAACAAGCTCGTCAAATGTTGTCTTTAGAAAAATGGCAACCCGGACAAGTGCGCTTATTGCTAGAGGTGGTGCGTTCTTATGAACTTGACCGTTTAATAGAAAAAACTCGCGATCGCAGTTCTTCTCAAGAGCGTGAGTGGGTGTTTCACCCCTCTTGTGAGAACGCCGAAGCAATGGTAGAACAAAAATCTGTGGTTTTGCGAGCTACTGGCTTGCCCTTACCTCAGGGACAAGTAGGAGTATTCTTGGAAAATCGTCAGCAGCTATTTGAAATGAGCCAAGCACGCGATCGAGCTTTTTCAGACCTGGCCCACGAACTCAGAACGCCACTAACTTCTATTCGTTTAGTTGTGGAAACCTTACAAGATCGCGTAAATCCACCGATTAGCCGTTGGATAAATCGTCTTCTAAGCGAAGTTGACCGACTGATTGACTTAGTACAAAGTTGGTTAGACCTGAGTAGACTAGAGAGTAATCCTACAACCCAGTTAAATCATCAGCCTTTAGAAATAAAAGCGTTAATTAACTCGGTTTGGGAAAGTTTAGAACCTATTGCACAACGGCAAGAAGTTCAACTGAAATTTACTGATGTTGATGATGCGTGGATTAATGCCGATAAATCCCGGCTTTACCAAGTGTTTTTCAACTTACTCCATAACAGTATCAAATATAGTCCCCCTTGCGGAGTTATCCGGGTGGAAGCTAATGTAAATGTACCTTTAGAAAATAAAAATAAAAGTAACCCTGAAAATGCCTCATTGCTGGCGATTGATATTATAGATTCCGGCGTAGGTTTTGCCCAAGAGGATTTACCTCACATTTTTCAGCGATTTTACCGAGGGGATAAAGCACGTTCTCGCTCTATAAAAGGAGGGGAAAACTCAAATTCTTTAGATGGAAGCGGCTTAGGGTTGGCTATCGTTCATCAAATTTTAGCCGCTCACGGGGGTAATATCAAAGCAATGAACCATCCAGAAACAGGTGGAGCATGGTTACAAATTCATCTTCCCCAATTAATGGCAAAATCAGTAACTCAAGATTATATTTAAGAAAATAACTTCATGTTTGAGACTACAAGCGTGAAAGCTCTCCTAATTCGTCCTAATTTTGCAAGACCTCAACTAGCACGCGATATCAGGCGGTTAGAGAGGGATATTTTGCGTATGGGTGCTTTGGTAGAACAATCCTTCCGCCTCTCGCACCAAGCATTGTTCGCTCGTGACTTATCAGTAGCCGAGCAACTACCTTTATTGGATAAGAAGATAGATCGATATTATAAAGAAATAGAATCGGAATGTACGGCGATTATGACCTTACATTCCCCAACTGAGCAAGATTTGCGTTGTTTAAGCGCTTTTATGCAGCTAGTGCGCGACTTAGAACGCATTGGTGATTATGCTGAAGATTTAAGCGAAATAGCCGTAAAAATCTTTCCCTACGAGCCTCATTTCTGTATACCGGAAATTGCGGTCATGTCTCGCCACGCTCAAGCCATGTTAGCTACAAGCTTGGGAGCATTAGCGGATTTGGATGAAGTCGGTGCAAGAAGCATAAAATTACTCGATGATGCTGTAGATGAAGCTTATGAGAGTGTTTACGAGACTTTAGCAAATCAAAAGAATATCCAAGGTTCTGTAGAGCCAATCGTACTATTAGCATTAGCAATTCGTTGTTTAGAACGGATGGCAGACCATGCAACCAATATAGGTAAAAGAGTGGCATATATTGTTACGGGCTAGCTCTCTTAATCTTTTCTTTATAATCTAGGTATTGCTTAATCGTCAACAGTCGAAGCTAAAAATTTCAACGATCGCTTGCTGTTGTAAATAAGTCCTCTCCCTTCTTATGACACAGGGAGGAATAGTATTTCTGAATCTCTTTTTCCTAGAAATCCCTTTTTTTTGCAACCAGGGATATTGAAGAAGAGATTTTTTGGTATGGCACCTTACTCTCGTTACGAGGTTACAATTTCCACAGAAGAGCTACTCCGAAGGGGTTCTGTCAATCTGACAGGAATTGATGTTTAACTTAAACATATGGGTTTAATTCCCCACCGTCATACGGTGAACGAATTGGGTTGGGGTCTAAATCCCCATCCCAATTCCAGCCTTCTTCCAACTTCGGCTCTTCCTTCTTCCTTCGTTTTAAGGATAAAGTATTCGGTGAAAAAAATGTAAATCTAACTGTAGATAGATGCGCTTCTATTGAAACAATGAAAAAGGTATTAATGATCGTAAAAAAGTAAATTTTTGAAACTATATACGCCTTACTAACTAAAAAAAAACAAAAGTAACATAAAATACATAATTAGATATTAAGTAAAAGAATAAATACTTATAGAGGACTAGAGTAAAAACATAAGTAGCAGTCAGATTATATTTTGCAAAAAGCTTATTATACCTAACTTTTTTGCCTCTAATAAATATAAATAAAAAATGAAAAACATTTGACACTTTTAATAAAATATTGTTTAAATTGATACGTTGCTAGTTGAATTTGTCACATCGGTAAATACTGTTATTATTCTCGGGTGAAAAAGAAAAAAGGACACCTACTGTCTTCTTTGTAAACTAACTAACTTTTTACAAAAAGCTTACCTATTCTTAAACTTTCACCATTAAAGTAACAGAGGCAATATAAAATTGTTTTCTATCTGACTAAAAATGCTGGTGTAATTAAACAACTGATGAGTATCAAACGTCGCGATTTTTTGCTGTTGATGGGTGGAAGTGCGGGTGCGATAGCACTCAATTCGTTGTCAGGGTGTGAAAGAAAACCATCAGTGCAGCCGAATACGCCACAAAAGGGGGCGTTATCAGAATTTAAACCCGTAAAAGGGCCCATTCCATTACAAACTGCTGGATTTACTCCAGAACAACAGCAAGAAGCTTACCGCAACTATGAAGTAGTGGATGATTTGGTATTACCAGATGGTTTTAATTATCAAGTTATTGCTGCTTGGGGCGATAAAGTAGGCGATTCCCGATTTGGTTACAACAATGATTATTTATCTTTTGTAGCAACTGGGGAAAATGAAGGATATCTCTCAGTTAACTTTGAATACATTAGCGCTATCCCTTGGATGCAAACTTACGAACAAGTGATAGGAAAACCGTTACCCTTTGATGAGGTAATAACCAAGTTTAACAGCGTATCCGAAGGGATAAATCAGTTAAATGCTTATGCTTTGAGTGAAAATGACCCGTTGAAAGCTAAAATACAGGAAATAAGTTCCGAAGCATTATTAGATCAGGGATTAGGCATTATCTCGATTCGTAAGAATACGAATGGAACATGGGAGCGCACGTCGAGCAATGCTGATAGACGTATTAGTGGAATTTCCGGTTTAAAAGACGGGCGTTACCTCAAAGCAACAGGCCCCGGTGTAGTCGTATTCCGTAAACAGCAAGGACTTGGTTACATCGATAAACTTGGCGATCGCATAATTGGAACCTTTGGTAATTGCGCTGGTGGAACTACCCCTTGGGGAACGGTTTTGAGTGCTGAAGAAAATTTCCAGGTCCAGGTACCCGAACCAGTGTATGCTGATGGAACGTCTTTTGAACCAGAAAAAGTCCCTTTTGTATTAGGCAAAGGGAATCTGTACGGTCAGGGTAACGTTTTTGGGCTTGCTGGGAATAAATACGGTTGGATAGTAGAAGTAGATCCGTCTAACCCCAACGATTATGGTACAAAACATACTTGGTTGGGACGTTATCGCCATGAGGCAGTAGGTGTACGTGTCGAAGTAGGGAAACCTCTAGCGTTTTATTCAGGGTGCGATAGAAGAGGTGGACACCTTTATAAATTTGTTAGCCGCGATCGAGTTTCCAACCTCAAAGATAAAACTAATTCTCAGCTTCTTTCTGAGGGGATTCTCTACGCAGCCAAATTCGACTCTAACGGTACGGGTAGCTGGATACCTTTAAATACAGATACTCCTGTAAATCCAGACCTTCCTAGCAATATCGCCGGGAACTTGATTAATTTACCATTAGGACCGCAATCAAGCAATAAACGAACGCTTTTTGAAGTACCACAACCAATTAAAGGCAATTATTTAGCGGCTAGCGAGGATGGACAAGTTGCTCGTTATAAGCAACAATTTAAAAAAATCGGCGACTTATACGCGGGTAACGCCGAAGAAAAACAGGGTGCAATATTAATTGACGCGCATTACGCTGCCAACGCTGCAGGTGCAACTTGTACGGCTCGTCCGGAAGACACCGAAATTGCACCGAATGGGGATTTGTATATTAGCTTTACCTCAGGTTCTCCAAGTAAAGATGGTGGTCCCGATCGCAGAATTTTCCAAGGCCCAAAAGGTGAAGTTCCTTATGAGTATGGATGGGTAATGCGTTTAACAGAAGATCGCAATAACCCAGCAGCCATGACATTTAAATGGGAAATGCTTGCTACTGGTGGCGAACCTTTGAGCGGTGGAATGGGTTTTGCAAACCCCGATAACCTACTGCTAGATAAAGGTGGAAATGTATGGATGGTAACGGATACTTCAACATCCAAGCTGAATAAAACCGTTAAAACTCGTACCGAGGATGGAGGTAAACCTGCCCCAATATCAGGATTATTTGGCAATAATACTATTTGGTATATTCCCACTTCTGGCGCAAATGCAGGCAAGGCTTTTTTATTTGGCATCGGACCAATGGAGTGCGAAACCACTGGACCTTGTTTGACTCCCGACGAACAAACCATGTTTCTCTCCATTCAACATCCTGGAGAAGCCAATGGTACTAGGTTAAAAGGTGCCTCGGAAACCAGAGAATATTTGGTGTATAGCACCACAGGAGAAGAGTTTACACAAACCCGTAAAGTCCCCATTGGTTCTAATTGGCCAGATAAAAATCCGGATGCTCCTCCCAAACCTGCGGTTATTTATGTCACCAAAACTTAAAAATAGTTGCAAAGTATTCTCAATTGTTTTAGAATAACTTTCATTGTTATTATGAATACTGCACATTTATTTCTTGAGAGAATTTCGCAACTAAACATAAAGGGAATTTAACGTTCCCATAAACACAAAGTAGCGAATTTAGGTAATAATGGTAACTGTCATGCCTAATTACAAAGTGGCCAAATATACTTCAGACTTATATTATAACTGCTAACAATTTATAGTTCTCTAAGGAGATTTATCGAGCCAAGAGCAGTATTTCTCTCAAGTAATGTATTTGGGTTCAGCTTAGTGGTCATCTACGAATTATCTATAAATTAGCAGAGTTACCTTAAACACTTCATCTACCTTTTGGCTGAGCCAAGAAAAATTTATTTTACTAAAGCTAGAGCGAACAAACCGTTCTCGTGTATGAGTTAAATCCTAATTAGATTTGACCATGTTTTACAGGGTAGTGGCAAATCGATAGGATACCTTTGACCGCTTTTAAATCAAGTAAACACAAATAACTAATCCGTACTAGGAACTTTCAATAATGTATTCAACCAATCGTCCTGCCAACAATAATAGTTTCTCACAAAACGCAAGCAGCACTAATACCAGTTCCCTACCACAAAGACTATTTACTCGCCGGGAAGTCATTCCGCCACGCAACGACGTACTGTGGAGAATTGAAAGAGGTGCGGTTCGGACATTAACTTGGAGTGAAGATGGGGCATTTATCACTCTTGGTTATTGGGGTCCAGGAGACTTGGTTGGCTATCCACTTTCGAGAGTTAAACCTTACCAAATAGAATGTTTGACCAGCGTTGAAGTAAGCGTTTTACCACCTCAAATGTGGCACCAAGACGTTGAAGCCTTGGTTTCTCACATTCAACAATCAGAAGAGTTATTGAGTATAGTACATCGTAAACCAATTTCGCTACGTTTGTGGCAGTTTTTGGTTTGGCTGAGTGAAAAATTTGGTCGTGAAGTAGAACAAGGTAAACTCATTGACCTGAATGTCACTCATCAAGAGATGGCAGAAGTCTTGAATACAACACGCGTTACCGTAACCCGTTTATTGCAGCAGTTTGAAGATGAGCAGACTTTAGTGCGTCACAAACGTCGCATCATTCTGCGTTTACCGAATAAAGGTGGTAGAAATTAATCACAAAGTTAAGTGGTTAACACTGTTAACCACTTATCCTTTTTTTGGTAGAATTATCTTGTTCATTCATAAGTAAAATCCCTTAATTTAATCTTAATTTAAGGGAAAAACTTATGGTTTGACGAACAAGCATAATTTTATTGGTGTGAGCGGGAAGATGAGAAAACATCTTATATGGAATCTTCTGAAACTAAGTCCAGCCATTATAGCAACAACATTTTTGAATGCTAATAGTGCATTAGCAGAGGAAGTTAGCGAACGAGTAACAACTGTTGCTGAGTTATCTGAAGAAACTAACTCTATGGGTCAGGTAACATCAGTATCGCAGTTTTCTGACGTGCAGCCAACAGATTGGGCATTTCAAGCATTGCAATCATTGGTAGAACGTTACGGTTGTATTGCAGGTTATCCCAACGGTACGTATCGCGGAAATCGTGCTTTAACTCGTTACGAATTTGCAGCAGGTTTGAATGCTTGTTTAGATAGAGTCAATGAACTGATTGCAACGGCGACAGCAGAGATTGTTAGTAGAGAAGATTTAGCAACTTTACAACGTTTACAAGAAGAATTTAGTGCAGAGTTAGCAACCTTGCGCGGTAGAGTAGACGCATTAGAAGCTCGCACCGCTGAATTAGAAGCAAATCAATTTTCTACCACTGCTAAATTAAAGGGTGAAGTAATATTCGCTTTTTCTGATGCTTTTGGCGAGGCTATTGATGGTACAGACTTAGACGGTAGTTCAGATAATACAACCTTTACCGATAGGGTACGTTTAAATTTTGATTCTAGCTTTACCGGAAAGGATAAATTAAGAGTCCGTTTACAAGCTAGGAACGTGACAAGATATGATGATGTCACGGGTACCGACATGGCTCGTTTGGCCTTTGACGGAGAAGATAATAACGACTTTGAAATTGGCGAATTATGGTATGAGTTCCCACTCACCGATGCGCTACGAGTCAAAATTGATGCCGCCGATGCCGAATTTAACGATAACATGGAAGTTTTCAACCCTGCTTTTGAAAGTAGCGGTAGTGGTGCTATTTCTCGCTACGGACGTTTTAGCCCCATTTACCGCCAAGGCGGTGGTGCAGGTTTAACCTTAACCTTCGCTCCCAAATCTCCAATTAGCGCAACAGTTGCTTATACAGCTGATGAAAACAGCGATCCCGGATCTGGTAGGGGACTTTTTGACGGTAATTATACAGCCCTCGGTCAAATTGCCTTCCAACCGAGTAACTCTTTCGGTTTAGGTTTAACTTATGCTCGTAGATATCAAAATCAAGAAGGTGGTGTTAGCTTATTTAATTCTACAGGTGGAACCTTAGCCAATCAGCCATTTGGTGATATTGCAACTACTGCTAACCACTACGGCATACAGGCTTTAGTAAGACCTACTTCTAAAATATCTCTTTCCGGTTGGGCTGGTTATTCGGATGCTACAGCTCAAGCCGGGGCAAATGAAGGTGATGATGCAGAAATGTTCTATTGGGCTGCTGCATTGGCTTTGAGAGACTTGGGTGCAAAAGGTAGTACCCTTGGTGTTATATTCGGTCAACCACCCAGAGTAACCGAGAGTGATGTAGCTGAAGATGAAGATACTTCTTATCATCTAGAAGCGCTCTACAAGTTGCCTATCAGCGATAATATTGCGATAACTCCTGGTGTGTTGGTTATTTTTAACCCGGAACACAATGAAGACAACGATACAATTTATGTCGGTACTATTCGTACTACTTTCAAATTCTAAAATTGTGTCAGTAATTTGATCATCCTGTGATGTTTAGAAAATGCGTATAAGTTAGAATTAGCCTGCTTTTGCAGGCTTTTTTTATTAATATGATGCAAATTACGAGGATCGCCCTAGTAGTCTAGCAAGGGAACACAGCCGATAATCTCTCTCCCCCTGCTTCCTAGTGAAGCCTTCAGCAAGGCAAAGTTTGCTTGTTCAAGCACTAGACGCTCTGCCTCCTTACCAATAGATTCACCAAACCCGATGCTTTTAGGTGTATTTCATTTCAATATCTTTACCCTGAAGAGATGGGTAAACACATTAATTAAGCCTGTGGTAATAGCAGGCTTTTCTTATTCTATGTCTTGAGTAGAATTACTTTGCAACTTCATACTGATACAATACTGTGCAATTTCATAAGTAGCATAGCTTACTTTTTAGATATACATAAATTGCGTCTCTTACTTATGAATTGATGTTTCAATCTCAGCTTTGCAGCTGATAATCATTAAACTCATGCAAAGGCTCCTTAAGAATCTTCGACCACTAAGTCCAATAGTGACAGCAGTTTCATTTGTCGCGGTAAATCCTGTTTTTGCAGCAGAAAACCAACAGCTAACAACTATTGCTGAATTACCAGAATCAGCAAATCCTATGGGACAGGTAACCTCAGTGTCTCAGTTTTCTGACGTAGAGCCTACAGATTGGGCATTTCAAGCATTACAATCTTTAGTGGAGCGTTATGGATGTATTGCTGGTTATCCCAATGGAACATATCGCGGCAACCGTGCTATGACTCGTTATGAATTTGCTGCTGGATTAAATGCTTGCTTGGATAGAATAAATGAATTAATTGCTAGAGCAACAGCGGATTTGATAACCAAAGAAGACTTAGTAACTTTACAACGGTTGCAGTCAGAATTTAGTGCAGAATTAGCCACTTTACGCGGTAGAGTAGATGCACTCGAAGCAAGTACCGCCGAATTAGAAGCCAATCAATTTTCTACTACAACCAAACTAAAAGGGCGAGCAATATTTAATTTATCTAATGCTTTTGGCGATCGCAGAGCAGATGACGATCGCAACCCAAATAATAATCCCGATCTTGAGAGTAACACGACTTTTTCAAATCGCGTCCGTTTAAATTTGTTCAGTAGCTTTACTGGAGGGGATCGGTTGCAAATTCGTTTAAATGCTGGCAACATACCTAGGTTCAATCGTCAATTTGATGGAAGCGGTATCACTGGTACCGATATGACTCGTCTCTCTTTTGACAATGTTTTTGGCGAGCGTAATAACGACGTTGGTATCGATAAAATTAACTATGCTTTCAATTTAGGTAAAGCATTGCGGATAAAGGTTGACGCTAACGATGCAGAATTATTTAAAAACGTTAACACCTTCAACCCCAACTTTGAAGATAGCGGAACAGGTTCAATATCACGTTACGGACGTTTTAGTCCCATCTATCGGCAAGGTACTGGCGGCGCTGGCGTAACCGTGACTGCTAATCCTCAAGGAAATATTCAATTTACCGGTGCTTATTTAGCACGTAGACCTAGCGATCCACAAGATCCAAATGGACTTTTTAACGGTTCTAATGCTTTTTTCGGTCAAGTGGACTTTAAGCCTTCTCAATCTTTTAACATTGGTTTAACCTACGCCCGTACCTATCGTAATGGCGGCGGAGACAATCGAATAAATATATTTAGAAGTACGGGTAGCAGATTTGCGAATGATCCTTTCAATGGTGAAGCAACTACAGCCAATCATTACGGCGTACAAGCAAATATCCGGCCCAGTTCAAAATTAAGTGTCGGTGGTTGGGCAGGTTATTCTACCATTGAATCCTTAGCCGGTTCGACCGAAGGTTCGGATGCAGATGTTTTTTATTGGGCTGCAAATTTGGGTATAAGAGACTTCGGTACAAAAAATAGTCTTCTAGGTATTATCTTTGGTCAACCGCCCAGAGTCACTGATAACGATGTCAACAGCCGCGAAGATGTGGATACCTCATATCATTTAGAAGCACTTTACAGGCTACAAGTCAACGATAATATTTCCGTAACACCAGGTTTACTCGTTATCTTTAATCCAGAACATAATGAGAATAACGACACTATCTATGTAGGAACCTTGCGTACTACTTTCACTTTCTAGAAGTATCGCGGTTTTCGATTAGGTAGTAACTCAAACTGCTTGGGTAAAATCACATTGCTCTTCTCGTTATTAACCCCGCATAGTACACGACAGTGGAGTACTAGTACTCCTTTTCATAAATTTTGACTGGTTCGTTTTCCCACAATCGTAGGGAGACGTTATCTATAACGTCTCTACAACCCATCAGAACAAATGAAATGAACTACTAGTGGTATGCCAAGTGAACTTTGCGGGGTGTATAGTATTTTTCTTCCCCCTCTCCCCCTGCTTGTCTTCACCCGGCAATTTTAGCTTGTTCGAGTACTAGAGTGTTTTGGCATTTATAAGCAATTGACTTAACTCACCTCAAAATTTAACCTAATTTCCAAAAACAAACGTAGCTTGTAATAAAAAATACTAAATTTTTAGAAAAAATTTGCTATAAAACGTTAAAGAATTAACAAACGCTAATATACCTAAAAAGCATTATTTTCCTATACTTTGTAGATCGACAAGAAGAAATCTGGGAAAAGTGTATTAGTTGACTTGTTTAAAGTACTAGGTTTGGATTTAAATTTAATACAACAGGCACCAGCAAATATTCGGAAAAGAAAAAACGAGTCATTTGATGGTGGCTGAAACGGTAGGTGTGAGTGAGAGAAAAAAAATGACAAAGCTTTTCTGGAACGTGTTCAGATTGAGTCCAGTGGTTCTTGCTGCAACATTTTTCGCTGCTAACAGCGCATTTGCTGGTGAAGCAACCGAAAAAACCACTTCTGTTGCGGAACTATCTGAAGAATCTAACAATATTGGTCAGGTAACATCCGTTTCCCAGTTTACTGACGTACAGCCCACCGATTGGGCATTCCAAGCATTGCAATCTTTGGTTGAGCGCTACGGTTGTATTGCTGGTTATCCTAACAGCACCTTCCGTGGTAACCGCGCTTTAACCCGTTACGAATTTGCTGCTGGTTTGAACGCTTGTTTAGATCGCATCAACGAATTAATTGCGATCGCTACCGAAAAAGTTGGCACCGGTGACTTAGAAACCTTGAAGCGCTTGCAAGAAGAGTATAGTGCTGAATTAGCTACTCTACGCGGCCGTGTAGATGGTTTGGAATTCCGTACTGCTGAATTGGAAGCGAACCAATTCTCTACTACCACCAAATTGAAAGGTGAAGTTGTAATTGCTGCTTCTGGTGCTTTTGGTGATAGCGTAAATAATGACAACGTTGTCTTATCCAACCGCGCTCGTTTGAACTTCGATAGCAGTTTCACTGGTAAGGACAAGTTGAGAGTTCGTTTACAAGCTCGCAACACTCCTAAATTCGATAATGGTAGCAGTAGCAGCAACCCCCCCAGACCTAGCATTACCGGAACCAAAATGAGCCGTTTGGGCTTTGATGGTGACAATAAAAACAATTTTGAACTCACCGAATTAAACTACGCCTTCAAGCCTGCTAAGGGAGTTAAAGTTAAGATTGACGCTAATGAAGCCGATCTTAACGACAACGTCAACGTATTCAACCCTGTCTTCAAGAGCAGTGGTGGTGGTGCTATCTCCCGTTACGGACGTTTCAGCCCCATCTATCGCGCTGCTAGTGGTGACGCTGGTGCAACTATTACATTTGGTGGTAAGAAGTCTCCTGTTAAATTGAGCGCTGCTTATACCTCTGGTAACCCAAACAGCACCAGTAATGGTATTTTCAATGGCAGTAATGCTGCTTTAGGTCAAATTGAATTCAAGCCCATGAAAGCTTTGAATCTAGGTTTGACCTACGTGCGTCGTTTTGATGATGGCAGTGCCAACATCACTGGTAGCACCGGTAGCAGCTCTGAAAATGCTTTAGGTCAAGAATTTTCTGCTAGAAGACCTTTTGACGGTGCTGCAACTACCTCCAACCACTACGGCGTACAAGCTGCTTTAAGACTCAACAAAAAGACAACTCTTGGTGGTTGGTACGGTTTTATTGATGCTGAGCAAACCAATGGTAATGGAGATGCAGAAGTCCAGTACTGGGCTGCTACACTAGGTCTGAAAGATGTTGGTGCAAAGGGTAACACCTTGGGTATAATCTTTGGTCAGCCACCAAAATTGACTGAAATCAGCAATGTTCCAGGTGCTTCTGAAGATGAAGATACTTCTTACCACTTAGAAGGTCTTTACAAGATGAAGCTCAACGACAATATTGCCGTTACTCCTGGCTTGTTGGTAATCTTCAACCCCGAACACGAAGATGCTAACGATACAGTTTACGTAGGTACACTACGTACAACCTTCAAGTTCTAAATCTCTTAATTATTAGGACTTAGGCTTATAGGAAAGCAATTCCAGTATCGGAGGGGTAAACAGTAGCGTTTCGCTGGTAATTACATAATTTCCTTACTTATGCCTAAATTCTGATTATATAGAGAGGTAAGACACAATATATGATGAGACGTTATATATAACGTCTCTACAATAACCCCCATCCTATAAAGATGGGGTTATGTTTACAAAGCCTGCTGATGCAGGTTTTTTAGTTTTTTTACCGTAACCCCACCCTAGCCCTCCCCTTATTAAGGGGAGGGGACAATATTGAGTTTATTAGGAAGGATCGGCTGGTGGTCTGTCGCTACTCCAAGCCCACCATGCATGACCACAATTACAATAGTAAAATTCCTGCCATTTACGACGATATTCTTCTGTAACTACAGGAGAGCGTCTATTAATCCAGACTTTTTCGGCTTCACGACTAGTTGAACCACATTTAGGACAGTAAAATGAAACCGCATGAGTGGCGTGTTTTGTCCATTGGGGAGGTTGAGGTGCAAAAGCATCCATAAAAATTAATATTTATTGGGGATTGGGCCGCAGGGCATGGGGGAGTAATAGTTTTACTTTACTATTTTGTGCGATCAATTTTCCGATCGGGGCTGTAGGAGGGGAAGTCAAAAGTATTAAACCGCCTGTTTCTATAGCGCTAGTACTCCGCCAGATTAATTTTGATGGTTTTGTTTATCTACCGACGTAATGTAGAGACGTTATATATAACGTCTCCACACAATTTCTGGAAAAAACCCGACTACCCAGAATTAATGAAAAAGACGACTAGTTTTATAGTCCTATAAATAGGACTTTGAATATTAGACTGGGGTTGAAATCCCAGGCGGGTGTGAGCCAATTTCTATAGCGCTAGAGTTTTTGATTCACTATTCACAACTTTTAATTATGGAGCCAAAGGTAGAAATTCGTCGTTTGTCAGATTTAATGCCTGCTTCTGCCATAAGTACGGTAAAAATCCTCAGCAAGCCAGAACAGAAAAAAGTCATTGATACACCATTTCCATTACCTTGGCATCGAGAAAGACTAATATATATTAATTTTGATTTATGGCGTAATCTGACAAAACAACAAAGAGACTTACTACTGGTACGTAATGTTAGCTGGTTGAATGGGATACAGTGGTTTAAGCCTAATATATATCAAGGTGTCGTGCTGGCTGGACTTTTTGGTGGATTAGTAGAAGCGGCTCAAGGTGATGCGGTGGGTGTTGTTGCTGCTGGTGGATTAAGTGCGATCGCCATGCTTCGTATCTGGCGCAACAATCATTCTCAAGAGTCAGAAATTACTGCTGATATGGCTGCTATCCGTTTAGTACAACGACGAGGTTATAGCGAGGCAGAAGCAGCAGAGTATCTATTAAAAGCAATCGAAACTGTTGCGAAAATTGAAAAGCGTTCTACTTTTAATTTCCTAGAGTTAATTCGCTGTTCAAATCTACGAAGAATGGCGGGTTTTTCTGAGTTAGGAGTTGTAGAGACG
>JBCBQE010000046.1:0-15213 GCA_039820385.1 Cyanobacteria bacterium J06635_10 | reverse complement strand
CCAAGACTAAAGATAGTTCCTCCCTCAATCGGGAATTCCTAACCCTCTCCTTAATAAGGAGAGGGTGCCGTCAACGGCGGGTGAGGTTTTCCGCAATTAATCAACAGAGGCAGCCATAGGTTGAGTGAGGTTTTCCGAAATTTATTACTCCCTTTCCCCTTATCAATTACCGATAAAAAAATTCTCCCCCCTCTCCCCTCTCTTCCCCCTCTCCCCCTCTAACTCAATAGACACGAATAATTAGCGATCGCTAATTGCACATTTTTGTTACTTGATGTATATTTCAATTATTCGGATTTATCGAAATAACTAATTAGGAGGGTAGCCATGTCATCCACAACTTCAGTAGCAAACCCTAAAATTTCAACTCTATTTCAACCTTTGCAAGTAGGTGCGTTTAAATTACGAAATCGTTTGGTAATGGCACCTTTGACTCGCGGGCGTGCCGGGAAAGAGCGCATTCCCAATGAATTGATGCTGGAATATTATACTCAGCGAGCTAGTGCTGGATTGATTATTTCTGAAGCTACCCAAATATCCCCTCAAGGTGCCGGGTGGAGTGAAACTCCGGGAATTCACACAGAAGAGCAAGTAAAAGGTTGGCAGAAAATTACAGAAGCAGTTCACAAGCAAGGTGGATTAATGTACCTGCAACTGTGGCATACTGGCAGGGCTTCCCATCCATATTTTCAACCGAATGGAGAGTTACCCGTATCTGCATCGGCAATCAGAGCGCAAGGAGATGCATACACCCCAGAAGGTAAAAAACCTTACGTAACGCCCCGTGCTTTAGAACTAGAAGAAATTCCGGGAATTGTTCAAGACTATGTTAATGCCACGAAACGAGCGCAAGCAGCTGGTTTTGATGGTGTAGAAATTCACGCAGCCAACGGTTATTTAATTGACCAATTTATCCGAGACTGTTCAAATCAGCGGACAGATGCTTACGGGGGAAGTATTGAAAATCGCGTTCGTTTTCTACTGGAAATTACTGAAGCAGTAGTAAATGTATGGGATTCAGAGCATGTAGGTGTAAGACTTTCACCGACCAATCCATTCAACGATATGCATGACAGCGATCCGGTAGCTCATTTTACTTATATAACTGAAGCCTTGAATCAGTTTAACTTGGCTTACCTACATATTTTAGAAGCCCTTCCGGGACATATGCTAGCAGCAGAAGGAGAAAGAGTAGGGCCTCATATGCGTAAAGCATTTAACGGTATATTCATGGTGAATGGTGGTTACGATGCTCTCACAGGTGCAGCAGCCATAGATAACGAAGAAGCCGATTTAATATCATATGGGGTTCCTTTCATCGCCAATCCCGACTTACCCGAACGCTATCGTACAGGTGCTTCCTTGAATGAAGCAGATCCATCCACATTCTACACCCATGAACCCAAAGGTTATACAGATTATCCCGCATTAGCTGCTTAATTTTTCCTGTCATACAGCAATAATGTAGAGACGTAGCAATGCTACGTCTCCACAAATTTATCTGCTTGATAAATTTTCTGAAATGTACCCTTTCTAATAAAGTAAAAAGTAGTCCACTTTACTTTTAGATAAAAAATAATCAATGATATTTTCAGGAACAAGACCAGATAATTTAGGAGTTAACAACGGTAAATTAGCAGCTTGTCCAAACTCCCCAAACTGCGTTTCTTCTCAAAGTTCAAGTTCAGATGCAACTCACTTTATCCAACCGCTGAAATATACTTCTACACCAGAAGAAGCTTTAGCTCACCTTAAAGCTACCATTGAATCGGAAGATAGAACCAAGATAATTGAGGAATCGCCAGATTATATATACGCAGAATTCAAAAGCGCTTTGATGGGCTTTGTCGATGATGTGGAATTTTATCTCGATAGTAGTAGCAATACTATCCATGTTCGTTCCGCTTCTCGTTTGGGACAAAGTGACTTAGGTGTTAACCGCAAACGTGTAGAGACAATTAGAACTAAGTTTGACCAGATGCAGGGTAATTGAAGTTATCCCTACCTAACATTTGCACTGCTCACAGCTTATTTAACCGAGAAAATCTCGTAGTAACTTGTTGATAATATGAGGTTGTTCGAGGTTAGGAAGGTGAGCAGTGCCGGGTATTTCTTCACCCCAAGCATCAGGGATAGTTTTAACAAGATACTCGCAGCGTTGCTTAATATGCGGGAAATCTAATTCACCGTTATGTAAAATCGATCGCAATAGGACCACCTTGCGAACATCCAACTAAAAAAGTAATTGAGAATTCCAGTTTGTCAAGCACTTTTCGTAAATCTTCAACATATGAAAAGGCTTCATCAAGGGTTCCCATGAGATTGAGATAAGTGTTTGTTATACGTAAATTTAAGCGTGTCGTCAAGGTTTTTAGTTTATTATTTCAATTACTTCACCCGCAGTAATTATATTTAATGCATCACAAACATTTGGTATTAAAGGTATAAGCTCGGATAAGCGGTTAGTTGGTGCGACCATAACGACAACTGCAACTCCAGCTTGTTGTAAGTTTTGCTGGTAGCGCAAGTTTTGGTCTGTAGTGAGCAGAATTGTAAAACCCTTCTGATTCATAAGTTCTAGTAACTCACCATTCTTTTTACCTGACCAATAATCATAGGACGCAAGCCCCTACTTTCTAAGTATGGGGTAAGTCCGTCGGACAATTTATTGTCCGTCCAAATTCTTCTATTAATTCGCTAGCGCTGATACCGCGTCTTTTAGCTTCACTTTTTATGCTTCCCCATGCGGTAGGAGTTAACACCACAGTTCTTTTTGATTTCACTTCATCATGCAAGATCGGTATATTTTTTAATCTTTTTTGTCCTTTCTTGGTTGTCATAATTAGTTATGCCGTGTATACTAATAATAGGCTAACAAATACAAGGAGGTGATTCAAGAGTGTTGGTAATGGAATGTAAAGCTGTGGTCAACAAAACCCAAGAATCTGCTATAAACGAGGCTATCCGAACATCACAGTTTGTACGGAATAAAGTATTACGTTATTGGATGGATAACCGTGGTATTAGCAAGAAAGAGCTATACCGTTACAACACTCAATTAAGAGATGAATTTAAATTTGTGAAAGATTTAAATAGCCATGCTTGTCAAGCATCTGTAGAGAATGTAGAACGTGCTATTAATCGCTTCTTCGATAATTGCAAGAAGGGTAAACCAGGTAAAAAGGGCTATCCAAAATTCAAAAAACATAGCCGCTCAGTTGAATATAAAACTTCAGGCTGGAAATTGCATCCAACCAAGAGGCGGATTAATTTTTCTGACAAAAAAGGTATCGGAGAAGTCAAACTTCTAAGTAAATGGGACATCCACACTTTTGATGAAAAGCTGATAAAACGAGTACGAATAGTGAAGCGTGCTGATGGATTTTATGTACAGTTTTGCGTTAAAGTTGATAATGCTCAAACTGCGCCTGCTACTAATACCGAAATAGGTATTGATGTAGGTTTAGAATATTTTTATTCAGATAGCAATGGCAATCATGAAGAAAACCCCAGGTTTTTACGTAAAGCCGAGAAAAATATAAAACGTTCTCAACGCAAGATTTATAAAAAGAAAAAGGGGTCGTCCGGTAGAAGAAAAGCGCGTGGTGTTTATGCTCGTAAGCATTTGAGAGTAACAAGACAAAGGAATGAACATGCTAAGAGACTAGCGCGTAACTTGTGCCTACTTAACAGTATGGTCGTCTTGGAAGACTTAAATGTAAGCGGCTTGGTAAAAAACCATAAGCTAGCTAAAAGCATTTCTGATGCGTCTTGGTATCTTTTTCGTCAATGGCTCGAATATTTTTGCAGTAAGTTTGGTCGTCAAATAATCGCAGTTCCACCACACTATACCTCTCAAGAATGTAGTAATTGCGGTGTTAGAACTCAGAAAAGTCTAAGCACTCGCACACATTCTTGCACTCACTGCGGCCACGTCGAACAACGCGATATTAATGCTGCCAAAGTAATCCTTAGTAGAGCTAAGGCTAGGGGAGGGCATCCCCGAAGTAACGCTAGTGGAGTTGGAACCTCTACCTCTGTTGGTCGTAAGACCTGCACTGGCAAGTCCCGACGATGATACTAGAATCCCCTTCCATTCATGGATGGGGAGTGTCAACAACCCATTTCTACAACTGTGCGAATGTCGTAATCGGAAAGTTCGCGCTTTAAAGGCTTTGGTACGCATTCATCAAGCAGGATTCGCATATGCAATAAGCATTTCCTTTGCTAGTTCTAACGCTGAGATTGCTTGCTCTCGCCTGACGCTAGGGAAGTGATCAATAAAATCATCCAAAGAATCACCCGCTTCAAGATAATCAAGCAAGGTTTTAATCGGTACGCGAGTACCAATAAATACAGGTGTTCCTCCTAATATTTCAGGATCGCTATGCACAACACGCTGTTTTGAAGTCATGATTTTTTATGCAATAGAATTTTAAGCGATTTATTAATGTTAGCTTGCGATATGAGGAAATGCGTTTAGATTACAAGATAGTTAATTCAGTAACGCTGAACTAAAGCCAATCAATACATTTCTGATATACCTTGACCATCTTAAGATAAGTGGGATAGCTTATAAAAAAGTATTTTATTTAACATTTAAATACGTATTGATTAATGCACTCAAACCAGAGTTCAAATCCCTTGAAACTAGTACACTTGAAGCAGCAAAAAGCGCAAGCCTAGAACTTACAAAATGGTTAGAGCAATCAAGAAAACTTGGGGGACTTACTAAGAAGTCATCTTTTTTACCAATTCCAGTAGCACTTGTAGCAGTTCTTCCTTAAGATAAAACATACTTTAATTGTGGCAATAAACCTTCGGTAAGTACTTCGCGATCGCGAAGCGCATGCGTGAGCGGCTTATCGCCTTTTGGTTTCGCCACAATTTTACAATAAACTTATCGCTTTCAAAGCAATAAATTATTACTCAGCAATCTTATTGTTAACTTCTACTTTTCCTAGCAGCTTCCAACTTTTGCCGAATAGCAGCTTGAACTTTATCATCAAAATCAGCATCAGCAGCACTAGCAATTATCCTCAGCGGACCTTGATTAATTCTATCTAAATACGCTTGAAGAGCAGCTTTATCACCACGATGTTTGAGAAAATACTCTTTTAAATCAGCGTCGGACATTGCATTATAATCAACTCTGCTCATCAGCAAAATCCCCGTTCGGTAAAATTTGAAATTCAAGTTCTTCGTCATACCCAGCTAATATATATACGTTGCCAGTTCGATTATCAACACACATAAGATGTATGGGCTGAAGCATGATATAAGTCAGTTGGTAGCCAATGCGATATAAACTTTCTAATTGAGCAGCGGTAGGCATTCGGGTGACTCATTCCCCTACAAGTTATTTTAACAAGTGCTTGGAAATAAATTTTGCGGAATATTCTTCTCAAAATGTAAAACTATCATGATTCGTGCCCACGTTAATCCCTTTAATTAGAGATAATATTTCTATCAGTACTTCTCTTTCAACAATGACTCAAGCCCCACCCAAACTAATAACCTTTGAGGAATTTATAGATTGGCTACCTGAATCCGGGGTACGCTACGAACTACACAATGGAAATATTATCAAAATGGCACAACCTGTAGGGGAACATGAAGAAGTTACAGGATTTCTTGGTATCGAAATTCCATTTGAAATTAAGCGTCTTGGATTGCCCTACAGCATTCCTAATAAAGTAATAGTCAAGCCTCCAGAAAAAGATACCGGTTATTTCCCAGATATTTTAGTTTTAAATCGCGCAAATTTGGTAAACGAACCATTATGGAAAAAAGCATCTACTCTTACTAATGCTGAGTCAATACCGTTGATAATTGAAGTTGTATCAACTAATTGGCGCGATGATTATCATTTTAAATATGCTGACTATGAGGAAATTGGTATTCCCGAATATTGGATTGTAGATTACGCAGCCTTAGGTGGACGTAATTTTATTGGAAATCCCAAACAACCAACAATTTCTGTGTGTAACTTAGTTGATGGGGAATATCGAATAACTAAATACCAAAATGACGAACAAATCGTTTCTCAAACTTTCCCTGATTTAAAGCTTACAGCTAATCAAATTTTTAAGGCTGGTGCAATATAGCAACAAGAATCACTGTCAAAATAATTAAAGCAGGATTCATATCAACTCTTTATAATAATGCTTTTTATTTAGCCCACCTGCGTGGGCTTTGTAATTGTAGCCCCAGCCTCTCGACGGCTGAGGGCTTATGAGAATTATCAAACAACCGCCATCATATATTTCCAAATTTAAAATCCCCCACAACCTCTAAAATGCTATATTTTCCACCGTCGGATGCAGCTATATTTATGACTAATTCAAATTCAGCAGTTGCTATTCTCGGTGCGGGTGCTTGGGGAAAAGCGCTTGCAACTCTAGCGCTAGATAATTCTCATGATGTAAGGATATTCTCCCGTCGCAGTTCCCAGACTTTAGAAGAAACGGTGAAAGGTGCTGATATTATTCTCAGTGCTGTTTCAATGAAAGGCGTGAGAGATGTTGTTTCTCAATTAAAGTCTTTATCTATTTCTCCTCAAACTATTTTTGTCACCGCTACTAAAGGTTTAGATCCCCAAACTACATGCACACCTTTGCAAATTTGGCAAGAAAGCTTTCCTAATAATCCAGTAGTGGTTTTATGCGGACCTAATTTATCTAAAGAAATTACTCAAGAATTACCAGCAGCCACTGTAGTTGCTTCCAATATTGAAAGTGCTGCCGAATCCGTGCAACTCGTATTTAATTCAACTCGGTTTCGCGTTTATACAAATTCTGACCCCTTGGGAGTGGAATTGGGTGGAACCTTAAAAAATGTGATAGCGATCGCTGCTGGTGTATGTGACGGTTTGCAGTTGGGAACTAATGCAAAGGCGGGTTTAGTCACTCGTGGGCTTACTGAAATGGTGCGTATTGGCGTGCATTGGGGTGCAAAGCCAGAAACATTTTATGGTTTATCCGGTTTGGGTGATGTGTTCGCAACCTGTAACAGTCCTTTAAGTCGCAATTACCAAGTCGGATACCAGTTAGGACAAGGAAAGACGCTTACAGAAATTCTTTCCCATCTCCAAGAAACCGCTGAAGGAGTAAATACAACCGAGGTTTTGGTACAACGCGCCAAACAACACAACATTTCAATGCCGATAACAACGGAAGTTTACCGCTTACTTAAAGCCGAAGTCACCCCACGACAAGCATTGCTGGACTTAATGAAGCGAGATATTAAACCCGAAGTTGATAGTTGATAGTTATTCTACTAACCACTAACCACCAACCCTCCGGGTATCTCCCGGAGGGAGACGCTTCGCCTACGCGTTGTGACTCGTCAGAGTAACAGCAATAGCGAGTGGGGGAGACCCCCTTTACCCGCGCTGCTTCACCACTAACCTTTAACCTCAAATACCAAGATTCTCTGACGAGAAAAAAATATTTCGTCAGGAAATAACTTACATAGCTATGTAGATATGACTATGCAGATGATTTATAACTTTTTTGTTGTCTATCTTTATACCATCTCGTATGAGTTAGCGTCAAGAGTTCTAAAGTTGTAAATTTGACTGGCTATGCCAGTTAATTGCAGTCTAGTTAAGCATTTGAATTGCTGTTGGTTCAAATTCATTCCTAGGCTGATACGCTTATACAAAATGAGTATCAAATGAAATCAGTATGGTTTTATTTTAAAAAAAAACCAAATTAATTTCTAAATAATGTTAGTTCTCCGTTAATCGCGGGAACAATAGCAACAGTTGATTAGCAATGAAAAGCTAATAATTGTTACCTGGAGCCGTTGAGAATATTCTTATGCCAGCAACATCTTTTTATGCCGATGCCGATGCCGCTTACGAAACTCAAAAGTCCCCTCAAGATTTTGAACCGGAGCTAGCCGTTGATGATGCGGAAGCACCAGGGGATGAAGACTTAGAACAACTGGAGATTGCTTCTCCAGAAACTACTAATCTGAGTGCGAGTACAAAAACTCGCAGCACGGATTTAGTTCGTTTGTATCTTCAGGAAATTGGTAGAGTTCGGTTATTAGGTCGAGATGAAGAGGTTTCAGAAGCTCAAAAAGTCCAGCGTTATTTGAAGTTACGGATACTTTTGTCCGAAGCTGCAAGCCAAGGTGATGAATTACTTGCTCATTATTTGAGAATAGTTGAAGCTCAAGAACGTTTGACATCGGAATTAGGACATCGCCCTTCCATGAAAAGATGGGCAAATACAGCTGGTATTGAGGAGTTCGAGCTAAAAGGCGCTTTATCCCAAGGTAAGCGTCGTTGGGCTGAAACTGCTAAACTAAGCGTACAGGAATTAGAACAAATTCAAAGCCAAGGATTGCAAGCTAAGGAACATATGATTAAGGCGAATCTTCGCTTAGTCGTTTCTGTTGCTAAGAAATATCAAAATCGTGGCTTGGAATTATTGGATTTAGTTCAAGAAGGTACTTTAGGTTTAGAAAGAGCGGTAGAAAAATTTGACCCAACTAAAGGTTATCGCTTTAGTACCTATGCTTACTGGTGGATTCGTCAAGGTATTACCAGAGCCATTGCTACTTCTAGCCGTACTATCCGCCTACCAGTTCACATCACCGAAAAGTTAAACAAAATTAAAAAAGCTCAACGTAAAATTGCTCAAGAAAAAGGTCGCACTCCGACTTTGGAAGACTTGGCTGTTGAGTTGGAAATGACTCCCGCTCAAGTACGGGAAGTTTTACTACGGGTACCTCGTTCTGTTTCTCTTGAAACCAAAGTAGGTAAGGATAAAGATACTGAATTAGGTGAATTACTCGAAACCGATGGTGTAACGCCAGAAGAAATGTTAATGCGAGAATCTCTCCAAAGAGACTTGCAAAATCTGTTGGCCGATCTAACTACCCGCGAACGGGATGTTATTTTAATGCGTTTTGGCTTAGCTGATGGTCATCCTTACTCATTGGCTGAAATTGGACGCGCTCTTGACTTATCCCGCGAACGTGTTAGACAAATCGAATCAAAGGCTTTACAAAAGCTACGTCAACCCAAACGACGCAACTTGATTCGCGACTACTTAGAATCCCTCAGCTAGAAGTTAATTACACAAAAAGTGAACCAGCGCGGTTTTAGGGAGCTACTCGTAATACAGTATACAGTTCCCCATATGAAGGGATCGGCTGTGGTTTTTCATGCAGCCACAACACCCCTGTCTTCCGCGCCAGCCACTTCTCTGTGATGAGTGAGATTTGACACTTCTATACATAGGATAGTTGGGATTCTTATTGCATCAGAACACCCAAAATATGTCAATAAAAATTTCGTAACCCTTCACAAGCATTCACCGGCTGCCTAACAGAGATGAGAATTTTTTTCTTTTTGGTCGGGTAGAGCAAGTCTTTTAGGCCACAGTTCAGAGAAAATTTACTCGATATGCTGACTACAGAAAGCTAGTGCTAACTAGCAAATATTCACCTGTTCATATTAAACAGATAAATTGTCTTGACACAAAGATATTTGATTAAGGGGATCGCAATTTCAATTTTCCCTTTATCTAGATGAGTATTGTACTGCTCTACAATTAATAATAATTATCAACAATCTAGAGTTATTGCAAACAGGTGGACTTATTTGCTATATTCGCAATTGATAAGGTTTGTTGAGAAATATTAATATGACTATTTACACCGCTGCTTCACTCAAAGCAGAGCTTAACGAACGAGGTTGGCGTTTAACACCTCAGAGAGAAGTGATCCTGCATATTTTTCAGGAGCTTCCTCAAGGAGAGCATCTGAGTGCAGAAGATCTTTATCAAAAATTACAAGTCGATAACGAAGGTATAAGTCTTTCGACGATTTATCGCACTTTAAAGTTGATGGCACGGATGGGTATTTTGCGGGAATTGGAACTGGGCGAAGGCCATAAACATTATGAACTGAACCAGCCTTATCCCCATCATCACCATCACTTAATTTGTGTTAGGTGTAACGAGACTATCGAGTTCAAAAACGACTCCATTTTAAAAATTGGCTTAAAAACTTCTCAAAAAGAAGGTTATCATCTTCTTGACTGCCAGTTGACTATTCACGGAGTATGTCCCAAGTGCCAGCGAGCATTAATGCCTTTATAACACTTGGGAGTATGAACGAATTTGAGCAGTTTTTATTAGTAGATGTTTTTTTGCAGATTGGCGAGCAGTTTTTGACTTGCTCTCAAAGGAGGGATAGTAACTCGCACTACATTGATGCTAGTCTGAAGGTGAAACGGATGTTAAAATCGTCCGTTTCTCACATCCTTTAAACTAACGCCGTAAAATTCCTGGGCCTGTTTAATTGCTGCCTCAGTATCTTTACTCATTACTCCATTTAGAGGTCCCTTATAGAAACCTCTTGCTTGCAAGCGTCTTTGTATCTCCAAAACGTTAAACTCAGCTTTTTCGGCATTGTTTACATTTCTATACAATTTGCCACGAGTAGTAGGTCCGGCAATACCGCTAGCTGCTAAATAATTACTATTTTGGAATCGCTTCACCGCATCTGCAGTATAGGCACCAAAATAGCCGTTTGGTTGTCCCTTCAAATATCCTGCTTTGATTAACTGTGCTTGCAAAATTCTTACGGGTTCGCCGCGATCGCCCAAACCAAGATATTCCTTATTTTGTCTCCTAGCAGCTATTGTCATGCTCTTAGGAGCTTCTTCGCCAAAGCCAACTCCCATTGGTGGTAACTTAGTAAGGGTCTGGGCTCCTACAATACCATCAACATCTAAACCATAAGCTCTTTGAAAGCGCTTCACGGCATCTTCGGTAATCGGTCCATAAATACCTGTAGAATTACCGTAATAAAATCCTGCAACCCGTAACCTTTCTTGCAAAGCTTTAACGGCTTGACCTTCGTCACCTTTAGCCAGCAAGTTAGGATTGCGACGTTTCGACGTTAGGTTAGCACTAACAACTTTGGGAGAAGCTTTTGGATTACTGTTTCGGGCAACTCTCGGAGTTGGCTTTTTCGTGGTTGCTCTAGTAGTATTTACCGTTACAGCCGCACGCCAACCTTCTAATTTTTGCAGTGTAGCAGGTCCGGCTATGCCATCAATGCCGATGCTAGCAGCTTTCTGAAAGCGCTTGACAGCATCTTCTGTTTTACCATCATATACCTGAGTTACAGGAGCTTGATAAAAACCAGCTCTTTTTAAATCTTGTTGTAAATTCTTGACAGACGGACCTCTATCCCCTTTTTGCAGTGCTAAAGCACTACTAGCAATGGTGAGAATGGAGATAGTTAAGACTAGAGGTAACATATACCTCCAAGCCCTACTCGAAAAACGTTTCAAGTCTGGAGTGTTTGCGGTTTTCAACCAAGAATTTAGGTCCAATAAGTTACTGGTTGAGGGGTCTTCATAGACGACCGCTAAGTGTAAATACGCAAGATTTTCCATTTTTTTTTCTTACACCACCGATTTTGATTCGATTGCTGCTTCTGCTTGGTGAACCAGGTTTCGCAAATTTTCTAATGCTGATATATTTACATCCTGCCATAAACCGCGCTGGTGTGCTTCTAATAATCTTTCAGCAATATCACGCAAGGCATGAGGATTGTTGTTCTCGATGAATTCACAGACATTTGGGCTGAAAAGATAAGCTTGGGCAATTCCCTGGTACATATGATCTTCTACACAGTTGGCAGTAGCATCGTAGGCAAATAAATAATCTACCGTCGCAGCGATTTCAAATGCACCTTTATAAGCGTGACGCATCACTCCTTCAATCCATTTGGGATTAATAACTCGCGAGCGATACACCCTGGCTATTTCTTGTTGAAGCTTGCGAACTCGCGGGTTAGCGGGAATGGAATTGTCACCAAAATATGTTTGGGGATTTTTCTTTGTTAACGAACGTACTGCTGCTGTTAATCCACCCTGAAACTGGTAATAATCGTCGGAATCAAGCAGATCGTGTTCCCGATTATCTTGATTGTGGAGCACAATTTGCATCTTTACTAGACGTTGCTCGAAGGCTTGGGGTGCAGCTTTGCAATCACCTTTACCCGTGTAAGCATAGCAGCTCCAGTTGATGTACGCACGCGCTAAATCTTCATCTGAATTCCAATTTTGAGATTCAATCAAACCTTGTAAACCAGCACCATAAGCTCCTCCCTTACTACCAAAAATACGATACTGCGCGAGCCTTTGTGCTGCATCTTTATTTAATCCTTGTTTAATCCAAAGTTCTGTTTCAGAAGTTACTTGTAAGGCTAAGGGATTGTACTCTGGGGATTCATCTAATGCCGCGACTGCCTCTACAGCTTGCGAGAACAGTTCGATTAAGTTGGGAAAAGCATCTCGAAAGAAACCTGAGATTCTTAGGGTTACATCTACCCGGGGACGCTGTAAAACTGATATTGGTAAAATTTCAAAGTCTACTACTCTCCGAGATGCACCATCCCATACTGGCTGTACTCCAAGTAAAGCCAAGGCTTGAGCAATATCATCGCCTCCGGTGCGCATTGTGGAGGTCCCCCATACGGACAAGGCTAATGTTTTTGGATACTCGCCATGTTCTTGGGTGTATGTTTCCACAAGAGTTTCTGCTGCTTTTCTACCAACATCCCAAGCTGATTCTGTGGGTATGGCACGTATGTCAACTGAGTAAAAATTATTGCCTGTAGGTAGAACTTCCGGACGACCCCGTGTAGGTGCGCCACTTGGAGCACTTCTGACGTATCTTCCGTCAAGACCTCGTAACAAATTTTCAATTTCTAAATCGGTTTGTTTTAAAGAAGGAAGAAGTGTGAAGCGTATCCATTTTATTACTAATTGAGTTTGGGAATTTGCAGCTTGTATTTGAGGAGGTAGTTCATATTGATTCTTAACCTCACCACGCCACTTGCTACAAGTCGGGGAACCATAGCCGAGCAGTGGCTCCCCTTCCCCTCTCCTTAGCAAGGAGAGGGGTGTCCAATTGGACGGGGTGGGGTGTTCTATATTTGAGGGAGTAGCAGGGTGTTCTTCGGACATGTTTTTGCGATCGAGATTTTCTTCTCCCACAAAACAATCATCAATACTGTGTTCTACAATACAAGCGGCGTAAACTTCAACAAGTTCAATTGCATCACCTACAGTACGACAAGGTACGGTGCTTTCATTTACAAAAGCTTGAGTTGGATTATCCGTTAATGGGTCAAGATCCCAGTTTAAATCTTCAGCGATCGCGCGGGTTAATCCACAATGATGACGATTGGGATGACGGGCGATCGCTACGATTAAATCTCTCAATTGTCTTCCATTAGGACATTTTCCAAATATATGTAAACCATCACGAATTTGAATTTCTTTTAATTCGCATAGATATCCATCTAAGCAGTTCCAAATATCATTTTGTATTTGATTATCAAGTTTTTTACTATCAATTTCCAGGTCTAAATGTAAATTTTCTTGAAGAATTAATTTAGTAATTTGTTCGTTAATAACTGGTAACCTTTGAGGATCTAAATCGATCGCTTCATAATATTCATCGACTAAATTTTCCAGTTTTTGCAGGGGGCCATAAAGTTCTGCACGAGTTAAAGGTGGGGTGAGGTGGTCTATAATTACAGCTTGAGCGCGACGTTTAGCTTGAGAACCTTCCCCAGGGTCGTTGACAATAAAGGGATAAAAGTGCGGGAGAGTCCCGAAAGCAACTTCTGGATAGCAATTTTCTGACAAAGCGATGCTTTTTCCCGGTAGCCATTCGAGATTTCCATGTTTCCCGACATGAACTACAGCATCAGCACCAAAGGATTTTCTAATCCAGTAATAATAAGCTAAATAAGCATGAGTAGGTTCTAAATCTGGTGCGTGATAATTCAAGCTAGGATCGACATCGTAACCCCTCGAAGGCTGAATTCCCACGAATACATTACCGAATTGAATGCCTGGTATTGGGTATGAGCCATTGTCCCCTTGTCCCCTTGTCTCTTTGTCTCCTTCAATATTTCCCCATCTTTGAGAAATACCTTGCTGTACTGCTTCCGGTAGAGACGAAAAATATTCTTGATATTCTTCAAGGGAAAGACTTTGCCTTATTTTTCTTAAATCTCTGGTTTCTGGATCGTTTGTAACTCCTGTAGTCAGTAGTTCTATCAATTCATTTCCATTTTCGGGTACATTTTCTACTTGATAACCGGCGTTTTGCAAGGCTTTCAAAATTTCAATACAGCTTTGGGGTGTATCTAATCCAACTCCATTAGCTAAGCGTCCGTCGCGGGTGGGATAGTTAGCCAAAATCAGAGCTATACGACGTTGTTTGGGAGATTTATAACGTAGATTAACCCAATTAGCCGCTAAATTTGCCACAAATTCAATTCGCGAAGCTACTGGTTTATAAACAACGACATCAGTTTGCAAAGCCGAATTGTTATTTTGTACAGTTTTGAAAGAGACAGCACGGCTAATAATTCGTCCATCAACTTCTGGTAGCGCCACATTCATGGCAATATCCCGGGGTGAAAGCCCTTGTGAAGAAGATTCCCATTGTTCAATTGAACTACTGCTGAGGATGACTTGCAGCACGGGAACATCCAATTTTTCCCACAATTCTACAGATGGCCTTTCAGTTTCTAAACGAGCTAAAGAAAAACTGGTAGTGTTGAGTATAAGAGAAAAGCGATTCCCATCTCGCGAGTTTAAAAACTCGCTCAATTCCTGTTGAACATCGATTTCACGCAATGAAGAAATAAAAACCGGCAAAGGTTGTATATTTCGTTCAGCCAAAGCTTGAGCTAAAGCATCGATAACTAAAGTATTTCCCGCCAAGTAATGGGCACGATAAAAGAGAATAGGGACTTTTGGTAATTGGGCATTAATCAAAGACGAGCAAGCAATTATATCGTTTCCCAATGCCCCATGCCCTTTGCTCAAATAATCATATAAACCAAACTTCGGCACTTCATGGGGAGGTGGAGGATTAAATAATGTTGAAAAGCAATTATCGGCAATAAATTTAAAAGCGTTAACAAAATTATCAACGCCACCTTGGCTAAAATAACGGGATATTTGGTTAACCGCAGCTAAAGGTAAAGTTGAATGGGAGATTAAATTAAGGTCTAAAGCATCGTCTCCTGGGATTACAATTAAATTTGTACGATTGCGTTGCACAATTTCGCGCACAACTTCTAAACCATAAGACCAGTACGAACGTCCTCCTAATAGGCGTAAGATAATAACTTGGGCAAATTCTAAAACTTGCT
>JBCBQE010000045.1:0-15367 GCA_039820385.1 Cyanobacteria bacterium J06635_10 | reverse complement strand
GATGGAATTCCTTTGTATGTGAGTGCAGAAGAAAGTTTGTATGCTCTCAAAGTTGCTGATGCTGCAAGACGAGCGGCTGAGTTGGGGATGACGATTGCGCTAAGCGGGAAAGTTAGGAGCTCGCGGAGCTCGCGGAGCTCGCGGAGTTAGGAGTTGGGAGTTGGGAGTTAGTAGAAATTATCTATTCTCCTTATCTCTCCATCTCCTCAATCAAAAACCAGCATCTTAACGGGATAATAAATTCCCGATAGGATGCTGTTTTGTATCAGAACTTTAGTGCAAAGTCAACTGTTAGTTTTGATTACATGTTGTCTTCTTGGTGAGTTATTATTTTGCAGTCAGAAGTTGGTATAGCGACGCAAGTCAATACCCATCCTTCTCCTATCTGATCGTCATCTAAGAAAGATTGGTCTTCTTGGTTAACGGTACCAGATTCAAGCTTACCAGCACAGGTGGAGCAAGCACCAGCACGACAAGAGTAAGGTAAATCTATACCTTCTTCTTCAGCTACGTCTAACATAATCTCATCGTCAGGACAATCGATTACTTTCTCTCCCTCAGGGGTAACGAGTGTCACTTTGTAAGTTGCCATTTTGTAATCCTCTCTTTTTGCAAACGGTTGTATAAGTTATCTATCAAGCAAAATTTGCCGCGGCACCCTTAAGAAATAGCCGTTTTGTTATATTTGCTTCAATTGTGATATTACGAGAAAATAGGGCGTTTAACCAAATTTTTCTCTCGATTAGTAATTAAATAAGAATTTTTAAGATAAATAAGTTAAACTTATCTCTATTTTTGATTCATAGAATGCGTGGGCAGTGTCAACCGCTTTGCGTCAAAAGTCAAAAGTAGCCCGTCAACGAGTCTATGAAACAGTTTATATAGATGAAAAAATAAAGAACGCCTAGGATGTATTCCTTATTCCCTTTTTACCAAAATATCTCTTCTACTATCTATGCAATTAAGTTTGCGGTAAAGACAGCTTCACAATTCTTTAACAAATATCTGTAGTTTGATTCATAAGTTCTTAATTATTGAGCATTTCTCTTCATTGTGACTTCATAAAATTCCTAGATAATACTACTAAGTGAATTTGTGTTTTTATCTGTTAGAAAAAAAGTAGGTACATGTGAGGAATTTAAGATGAAATTATTGGTAAGAGTAGGAGCTATTGCAACATTAAATTTACTATGTTGCTCGATTTTTCCTGCTTCAGCAAATGTTGCAAGTAATATTAAATTACAATCTAATTTTTATGAAAAGAATGTATTAAACAAAAAAATAACTCAAAGAATAACACCTCCTAGCTTCAATAATCGATTTCAAAGCAGGGAAATAAATACTCAATTCGCGAATTTTTTACCAAGTAATGCACCGTTGGTAGCGATGCTTGATACCTCTTCTGCAAGTTGGAAAAAAGCTGGAAATTTTCAGTTGTTTCAAACAGCTTGGAATGGAATATCTTCTTTAATTCCATCGATAGTAAAAATTGGATATGCAACAGAGATTGAACCTTGGCTGGGAGAGCAAGTCGCTTTTGCATTTCTACCAAAGGATGGTGCTTCTAGAGCTACTATCCAATCCAATTTTGTGATGTTAGCTCCTGTAACAGACGAACAAGCTTTGCAGTCTTTTTTGAGTAAACTTAAAGCAAATGGAGGCTTTAATCAGCGAAAGTATAAGGGAATTACTATTTTAGAAACGAAAACTGCGATTCCCAAATCTCCTTTAAATAAAGTTGTTAAACCAAATATTAAACCAAATGTGGTTACAAAGACTAGTTTGAGAGCGCAAAATGGTACGGTAATAGGTATTTTACCGGGACATATTGCAATGGCTTCTTCGAGAAAAGCTATTGAAAGGTTAATTGATACTAATCAACAAAAATCTGCCACTTTAGCTCAAAATTCTCAATTTCAGAAAACAATTAGACAACCTCAAACTGGTAAACCACTGTTTGCCATGTATCAAGATCCAGCAGGTTATCTTACTTTTGTTAAAGAGGCAATTAAAGACCCCACTTTAGGTTTACCTTCCCTTAATTTAGATAGTATCATTTCACCGGAACAATTTAAACAATATAAAAGTGTCGGCTCTTTCTTGACGCTGCAAAAAGAAGGGGTGCGTTTTCAAGTAAATACTTATTCTTCACCTACAGCTAATCGCAATAATCTTGCTGCTAATATTCAAACACAATCGATATTGTCTCGAATGCCAGCAGCAACATACTCTGCTGTTAACGGAAAGAATCTGAATCAAAGATGGCAAACTATAGCTAATGTGTTAAGTTCACAAAAGAATTTGAAAGACGGCTTAACAATGTTCCGTCAATTTATCCGCAGTAATACGGGATTAGATTTAGAGCGCGATATCATCAACTGGATGGATGGTGAATTTGCCTTTTTCATGTTTCCTACCAAAGGCGGATTTTTCCAAGCGGTAAATCCTAGCTCAGATATGGGAATCGGTTTAGCTATTGAAACAAGCAATCGCATTGCTGCACAAACAACTCTGAATAAGTTAGAAAGCGTTATTGCCTCTGTATCCAAGGGAGAGGTACAAATTACCCAAAAGAGTATCAAAAACCAACCAGTTACCAGTTGGGATTTTGATGGAGATTCTGCAAAAAGCTTACTTTCTTACAGTTGGGTAGATGACAATACTTTAATCGTGACAACGGGATATGGAGCTATTGCAGATTTAGTACCCCAGCCTTATATACCTTTAGATGAAGCTTACAACTTTAATACGGCAACTAATTCTCTTCCTAATCCAAATACAGGTTATTTCTATATGAATATGGGTTCATTGCTGTCATGGATGTACGGTTTTGTACCGCCTAAATACAGCAATAATCCTTATTTCGGTATGTTTAAACAAGCTATTGGTTCAGTTTATAGTATTAGCGCTACAAGCTCTTCTAATGATGAGCGAGAGCAGTTTGATTTCTTGGTTGTTTTGGCTCCGGTGAGGAGTAAATTATAAGAGATGGGGGGATGGGAGATAATTTTTTACTGATTGGGATGGAAAATACCAGCATAAGTAGCAAGCCACTCCCTCCTCACTCTATCGCAAGTTGTGGTTCAATTACATGAAAACTCCTAGTACTCGAACAAACTAAAATTCCCGGGTAAAGGAGTAATGTAAGTAGGTTGGCATTGAAAATAGTAATTGGGATAAGGCAAGCCGGCAAGCCGGCAAAAGGCAATAGGAATAAGGGTTTGAGGGTAATTAACCCAAGCTGTAATGTAGCTTGGTTTATTTGTGCCGACTTACTTAGTCTATAGTTGCTTTAACCACTTGCGATTCATACTTTTCACGTAGTAGTTCTTTCTGCGGACATATCTTTAATTTTGAGCCCTGACTTATTTAGTCGGTATTCAAATAGTAAGTTGTCGGGTAAGGTACAAGGTAAAAATACTTAGAATTCAATTTTTTCACGGATTTAAAATGGTCACTGGATTTACGCCGTGTCATATTAAATTTTAATACTGATTCATTAAGTAAATGTTAAAGTAATGGTATTTTTACCTCCAAGAAGAGAAACTAAGCTTTGTAAAGAAAACTCAATCATTGAGTTAATAAATTCAGTTCCTAAATTAATGAATTTCTGGTTAGAAGAAAAAAATTAAAAATCACAAGAATTTAGGGAGTAAAGAATTGACTGTTTCCAAAGATAAAACACAACGGTCGAACTATGGCTTAGGCTTAAATTCTGTAGATCCAGAGGTCTTTGAAATTATTAATCGGGAACATCAAAGGCAGAAAGAAAACATTGAATTAATTGCATCGGCTAATTTTGTCAGTCGTGCTGTCTTGGAAGCAACTGGCTCGATTTTAACAAATAAAGTGGCTGAAGGATATCCAGGCCGTCGCTACTTTAGCGGTTGTGAGAATATTGATGAATTAGAAAATTTAGCAATTGCCCGTGCAAAGAAATTATTTGGAGCCGCTCACGCTAATCTTGAACCCTACACAGGCTCCCAAGCAAATCATGCTGTTTATCTGACTGTGCTCAAACCAGGAGATCGCATTTTAGGAATGGATCTCGGTCACGGAGGACATCTGAGTCACGGTGCTAAATTTACCATGACAGGTAAACACTATGACTGTCATTTTTACAAAGTCTCGCCAGATACCGAGCGTCTCGACTACGATCAAATTCTCGCCCAAGCTAAAGATATCCGCCCCAAACTAATTATTGCTGGTGCAAGTGCCTATCCCCGCACCATAGATTTTCAACGCTTTCGGGAGATTGCAGATGCAGTCGGAGCCTATTTATTGGCTGATATCGCCCACATTTCAGGATTAGTTGCAGCCGGATTACATCCGAATCCCGTTCCCCACGCTCATTTTGTCACTACCAGCACCCAGAAAACCATGCGCGGGCCCCGTAGTGGGATAATTTTGCTCGGCGAACATTCTGCACCAGAATTTGCTCGCAAGATTGACAGCTCTGTCTTTCCTGGAGTACAAGGAGCCGTTCACGTCCATGCGATCGCGGCCAAGGCTGTAATGTTCAAAGAAGCCATGTCCTCCGAATTTGTTGCTTATCAACGTCAAAACTTGGAAAATTCCCGGATTTTAGCCGAATATTTGATGGAAAGAGGATTTCGTCTGGTTTCTGGCGGTACGGATAACCATTTAATGCTTCTCGATCTCACTGAAAAAGGTATCACGGGCAAGGAAGCTGAAGAACGTCTAGCAGGTGTGAAAATTACCGTCAACAAAAACCTGCTTCCCTACGATTCCCAGAAGCCTACCGTATGTAGCGGTATTCGGGTTGGAACATCAGCAATCACAACACGGGGATTTGGTTCCCAGGACATGCACCGTATCGCCGAACTAATCGATACCATGCTCAGTGGTGAACCCACAGTTAATACTGTGGTCAAGGTTCGAGAAGAAGTTAGTCGATTGTGTCGCCTTTATCCCCAAATTGAATCGATTTAAGCCTCAGACAAGCAAGATTTGGACTCAAATCCCGATTTGAGGGTTAATTCTCCCTCCGAGAGTTTGTGAAAAGACTGTACATCTACAAACATGAGGTATAAATACAAATCATGACTGCAACAGTAAACTCCGAACTAGCTACAGAACGTGCCAGAATACATTACAACAGTGAAAATGCACGTAATTTGTATGAGATTGCCATTGGCAGCGATACCTTAAATTTAGGTATGTATGAGGACGATCCAAACCGGCCCATTGCAGAAGGAATGGCGAAAACCACTGAGTGGATGGCCCAGCAAGTACAGAACCTCAATCCTGATTTCCGTGTCCTCGATTTGGGTTCCGGATATGGTCCAGCAGCACGACATTTAGCTGGTAAATATGGCTCTCATGTCACTTGTCTCAATATTAGTGAAGAGCAAAATCAGGAAAATGAACGGCGCAATCGTCAACAGGGTCTTGACAATTTGATTGATATTGTGTATGGCAATTTTAAAGATATTCCTTTTGACGATGGTAGCTTCGATTTAGTTTGGTCTCAGGATGCCCTGTTCCATACAGATGGGCAAGATAGAGTCCTAGAAGAAGCCTATCGGGTACTTAAACCAGGTGGACAGTTTTTGTTCATGGATATTCTACAAGCAGATGATTGTCCAGATGGAGCCTTAAAGGATTCACTCGGGCGGGTTAATATCCTTCATGAGCGTTTGGGTTCTTTCCATTCCTATACCACTAAAGCCGAAAGCTTAGGTTTTGAAACCATCAACGTAATCGACAAATCCTACCAGTTGCAGGTTCACTACACTAAATTGAGAGATTCGGTAATTGCCCATTACGATCAACTCAGCAAAAAATGTACCCCAGAATTTTTAGAAGCTTCTAAGAATGGCTTATGTCAATGGGTAGAATCTGCTGAGAAAGGTATGTTTAAATGGGGTCTATTTCATTTTCGTCGTCCCTAAATGGTTCTGAATAAGACGCAAAATAATCACTGTTAGGCCGCTTATATTCCAAGGTGGGCATTGCCCACCCTATTTTCTGTGATGTTTTTTTTAGCAAAGAATTTTAAGCAAAGAATATGAACGCTCAAGAAATTATCAAAACCCATCGCGATCGCGTCTTTTTTTCCTGGGTACCTCAGAAAAATATCCAAAATCCTATCGTGATGGAACGTGCTGAGGGTGTGTACTTCTGGGACAAAGACGGTAAAAGGTACCTGGATTTTTCCAGTCAGTACGTGAATATGAATATTGGTCACGGCCACCCCAAGGTAATTGCAGCCATCAAAGATCAAGCGGATCAATTAGCCTTCGCTCATCCCGGTACCGCTACAGAAATTCGTGCAGCAACGGCGGCTAAATTAGCTGAAATTACACCAGGAGACCTGAATAAAGTTTTCTTTACCTTGAGTGGTGCTGAAGCCATTGAAAATGCGATCAAAATAGCACGTATGTACACTGGTAGGCATAAAATTGTGACTCGATATCGCAGCTATCATGGTGCTACCCTTGGTGCAGCGATCGCGGGAGGAGATCCCAGACGCTTAGCTCACGAACCCACTATTAGCGGCATTGTTCGGGTTCACGACCCCTATGCTTACCGTTGTCCTTTTGGCTACGCACCTGAAGGCAATCCTCAAGTTTATATAGATCATGTAATTCAAACTATTGAATTTGAGGGACCCGAAAATGTTGCTGCTATCCTCATGGAAACTATCACTGGTTTCAATGGTGTGATTATTCCCCCGGATGGTTACTGGCAAGCTCTACGAGAATATGCTGATAAGCATGGTATATTACTCATTTGTGACGAAGTTATCGCAGGCTTTGGTCGCACGGGAAAAATGTTTGCGATCGAGCATTATGGGGTGGTTCCTGATATTATGGCAATGGCTAAAGGACTGACCTGTGGGTATGTTCCCATGGGTGCAGTGATGGTACGACAGCATATCGCCGATTACTTTGAAACCAATCCCTTCGTCTGTGGACTAACATTTAGCGGTAATCCCATTGGTTGCGCTACGGCTCTGGCAACCATGAAGGTTTATGAAGAAGAAAACCTGGTGGAAAATAGCCGGATTATGGGCTCGAGCATGGCACAGAAGTTACAGGAAATGAAGGCTAAACATCCATCGGTGGGAGATGTCCGCAGTTTAGGACTTTATGGAGTGATTGAATGCGTGAAGAACCGAGAAACGCGGGAACCTTTAGCTCCTTGGAATGCCAAACCCCACGAAATGGTAGTCATGGGTAAAATGGCTGCACGTCTTCGAGAGCTTGGTTTACACGGTCTTGTGCGCTGGAATTGGGTATTTATGTCCCCCCCACTTTGCATTAATCAGGAGCAGTTAGAAGAAGGTTTTGCCATCATTGATGATGCTTTGAAAATTGCTGATGAAGCTTACGAAGGTTAAGAAAGGGTTAATAAAGAGGGAGGGAGTGAGGGAGTGAGGGAGTGAGGGAGAGGTAATTGGTGCTGGTATTTGACCCCAACCAATTACTAGCACGCCTTCGGATCGGTGGGGTTTTATACCCTCCTGCTTCGACGATAAATCGATATTTAAAATAGGAGGAAGTTCCCATGGAAATTGGATTTATTGGTTTGGGTAATATGGGCAGTGGGATGGTTGTTAATCTGCTCAAGAAAGGATTTAATGTTTCGGTATACGATATCCAACCCTCAAAAGCAGAAGCGTTAATAGCAGCAGGTGCTGTTTGGCGCAATTCTATCTCAGAAGTGAGTAGGGATGCAGATGTGATTATGACCAGTCTTCCTGGGCCAAAGCAGTTAGAATCTGTGATGTTGGGAGATGCTGGAGTTATTGCTCGTGCAAAATCGGGAGCGATTTGGCTCGATACTGGAACCAATTCCATAGAAATTATGGTTCATATTTCGACTCTTGCAGGTGAACGGGAAATTGACTCAATTGCAGCTCCTGTTTCTGGGGGTGCAAAGGGGGCTGAAACTGGTACTCTATCGATGTTTGTGGGTGGAAATCAAGAGACTTTTGACAAAATTAAAGGAGTATTGGAAGCGATTGGTTCTCAGATTTATTATGTGGGGCCACTTTCTCATGCTATCCTTTCCAAGTTGCTGATTAATTATCTTTGCTTCATCAATACTAAAGCCTTGGGAGAAGTGCTGTCTTTGGGAACAGAAGCAGGAATAGATGCCAAACAACTGACAAATATGATTCAAGCAGGTTCGGGGAGTAGTTGGGTTGCTGAAAAATTGCTTCCCTCAATATTAGAAGGAAATCCTGGTCCAGCATTTACATTGAATTTAGCTCACAAGGATGCTTGTTTAGTTAATGAACTCAATAAAAATTTTAAAACCCCTCTAGAATTTTCAGAACGTCTATCCGAGGTTTTACAACAGGCTTGTGAGACTTATGGTGGAGATAAAAGTTTTACTCGGATGATGAATTTGCCAGAGTAGGTCAGAAAAATGCAAGATTTTAAGGCACCGATGTGCCATGACCTTGCACTTCTTTGAACAAAAAAAGCTTGAAAGCCTTATTCAGTCTAGCTTCTGATTTAATTGTGCAAACCCTAACTAGTGCTATACCAAGCAAACTATGCGGGTCTTTTCTCCCCCTGCTTCCCCCGCTTCCCCTGCTCCCCCAGCCTGCCTCCACCCGGCAATTTTGGGGGAAGGTGAACTACTAGGAGCGCAAAAGCCTGCCTGTGCTAAAGAACTTGGCAGGCAAAGTAAACTGCTTGTACCCCATCAGCGGGTAGATATTTTCCACACTCTTGAGCAATAATCTTCCAAGATTGGTTTTCTTCTAGGCGTTTGATCGTGGTTGTTATTCCTGAATCAGATTTGTCATACACAGATTTGCGAACGCTAAATACAACAAACCCTCCTGGTTTAGTGACTCTTACAAATTCAGGCATTGCTGAGGATGGCATTGCTGCATGGCTGAACCCTCCAGCACACAGAACTGCGTCAAATTCATCTGGCTGCAAAATTTCATTTGTTTCTGGGAAGCAAGCATGATGAAGTGCCTCATAAATTCCTCGCTTCTGTGCTTGCGCTAACATTTTTGAGGAGATATCAACACCTATTATCGAGAGAGGATTGTAACCAAGATCGATCAGCTCAACTCCACCGATACCTGTACCAACCCCTGCATCTAAGATGCGTAGACCCTTATGTTTTGGCACGTGCCTACTAAAGAATAGGGTTGTATAGTGGCTACAGCCAGATGTACCGTCTCCAGATAACTCCAAAAGAAATTCATCGTAATTCTCTGCATGCTTATCGTAAGCTCTCTCTAGCCTATCTGGATCGTAAGTGAGGGCATGCACATCTCTGTGAAATTGTCCAAGACGACCGTCAATTATTTTACCTTCAATATGTTCTTGTTGCATAATCTGGCTGCTCCGATTTCTTCTTGACATTTTTAAGTTCTTCTTGATACAAAAATCTATACTTTCTACTCATCCATTCCTGCACCTTTTCACTCCTGGAATACTTTTTGTACAAACTTATAACTAAGTCATAGGAAAAACCTAAGGGCTGATTGTATTGCAAAAAGGTTTTAAGTAGTAGTTCCTCAGCATCCTGTTCCCGATTCTCATCAACAAGTTTAGCAGCAAGGCTAAGTAGTTGATCGTAGATATCAGGGGTTGCCTCAGGCAGTAATGTCAGACTTTCTTCAGGTAAATATACTCGATCAATTTGATTGCTGAGTTCATTGTTTAGATAAGCATCTATGATTAAATGGATTCTTTCACAGTGTCCATTTATAAAACCATGTGCATCATAATCAGGTCGTAAAAGCCACATAGCATCTGGCTTCATGTGAACTGATGTATCTTGAAAAATCATGTAGCTATCTGGTGATGTGGAAATTGGTACATGCAGCCTGACTTTCTCGTTCTGTGAGAGTTCAGAATAATCTCGATGTTCCCAAAAGCAAGTACCTGGAGCAAGCTTGTTTAATCTAACCCACATTAACGATAGATTGCAATGCTCTAAAAATGAACGTATTGTTGGCAATTTATCAAGTTCAGGAGTTGGTTTTGGGCTGCAATCGTCAATAATTGTATCGGTGGAGTCTCCACTTTTACTGAAGAGTGAAAAAGCTTCATATCCCTTACTTGTATACTCACTGTAAGAATTTTCTTGCCATGGCACAGAAGTTGCTTCCTCAATTTCTTTGGCGGCATCATAGGAAAATCCAGTTGGCAAATCCCCAAGAATTCCAATAGTCTTGCTAAGCATTATACTCACTAAGCCTTTGCTAGCGGTCAAATTTTCTAAAGTCTGTTTATGCTCTCACACTATCCTACTGGAAGTAACATTCTAAAGCTTTTTTAAAGGTTCCAAATCAATGAAGGTGGCAGCATTTTCTCAGGTTTTTCCCCAGTTGGGACTTGATCTGTTCCCCTTTTTCATAGCTGAGGCGATTTTCGCTTCAAACTCAGACAAAGAAAGGCTTTTAGCTTAAAATGGCATAAGTTACCCATCGATTTTTTTGAGAATTGGAGTCCGTTACGCTGTTGCTAAGGACACCCTATTAGTCTAAAATTCTGCTATGAAAAATCAATCTAAACAATACCAAATCTCCAAAGTTCAACAAGACAAGGAAAAACTGTTCGTTGATTGGGAGGACGGTCATCAAAGTATCTTCCACTATATTTGGTTGCGGGATAACTGCTATTGCTCTTTATGTGGCGATCCCAGACATGGTGAAAAACGTTTTCGGATTGTTGATGTTCCACTTGATATAGAACCCCTATCAGTTAGTTGGGATAGTGGCAGGGTATTGGAAATATTATGGCAACCCGATGCTCACAAAAGTATTTATGATGCTGAATGGTTGAGACAGCACTGCTATTCTGCTACCGAGAGAAAACATCGTCAACATCAACCCATTTTTTGGCATAGTAATATTGTTACTAACTTACCGCAGATTGCCTATGAACAAGTCCAAACTGGAGATGTAGGACGTTTGCAACTGTTAGAATATCTGAGGAATTACGGAATTTGCTTTGTGCGAAATGTGCCGACCTTAAAGGGAAAACTCGAATCTTTTGCCGAATCATTTGGTCCTTTATTAGAAACTAATTATGGACGTGTGTTTGAGATTGTTATAGATCCAGAGGAAAGTCAGAAAAGTGTTGCGAACTCGCAAATGAATCTGATACCCCACACCGATGATGCCTATCAGTATGCACCACCGGGAATCATTTTTTTCCATTGTTTAATGGCAAATAATGATGGTACTGGTCAGTCTACCTTTGTCGATGGTTTCCAAATAGCAGAGGTGCTACGTCAGGAAGATTCCGAAGCCTTCTCGCTACTTTGTCGTTACGAAATTCCCTTCCAAAAACATTACAGCGATCGCATTGATATGCGCTTCAGTAGTCCGGTTTTTTGCCTAGATAGTGGTGGTAATGTGAAAGAAGTTCGGATTAGCAATCTATTTCCGGCTCCCTTTGACTTACCCGTTGAAATTATCCAGCCATTTTATGCCGCATACAGAAAGCTAATGCAGCTAATTACCGATTCTAGATACTGTTTGAAACAAGGATTGCAACCAGGAGACTTGGTGATGTTCGACAACCATCGGGTTTTGCATGGACGCACTGCAATCGGAAGACAAAACCAGCACCGTCATTTGCGTTACTGTTCAGTAGATCGCGATTATCTCCATAGCCAGCGGCGGCTTCTAAATAAGAATCTCAGCTTTGGGGAGATCGGGTTATTGAATCTAAATTGAACTTGAGTTGATGTCGCTAAGTATACACCAAGCAAAATTGTCAAAAATGCTAAACAGTTAAATAAATTTAAAGTTTCTGAAAAGATTCCCCATGCGAAAATAGCAGTAATCCCTGGATGGAGCAGCAAGATAGTTCCTACCAATGGAGAAGGTAAATGTTTGAGGCTATAGGTTAGACATATTTTAGTCAAAATCTCCAGATTTCCCAGAATACCGATAATTAGCCATACTTGCCAAGAATGGGGAAACAACTCATGATGATTTACCAGAAGAATTGGCAATAAAAAAACAGTCCCCACCAAGCAAGTGCAAGTTGTGATTGTATTTATACTGAAATGAGTTTGCAGTTTTTCTAATACCAGTAGATACCCACTCCACAAAATAGCAGAAGCCAAGGCGAGTGCATCACCTTGCAATTTATCAATGGTTATGGAAAAGTCATTAGCAACTAGCGCAGTTGAACCAAATATTGCGATCGCCATTCCCAGAAGAAATTTACGATCAAATTTTTGACTCAAGAACATCCATCCAATTAAAGTTGTAAATAGAGGAGTCATACTGTGTAACACCTCCGAGTTAGCAGCGCTAGTTTGAGTCAACGAGAAAGCATAGAGGATTTGTTGTCCTCCAGAAAATACTCCCGAGAGGAGGAGCAGCAGCAACAACCCCTTTCCTTCTTGAGGAAAAAACTTCATAGGGACGGGTTTTTCAGTCCATTTTTCCTTGAAGCTTAATACTCCATTCCAGCATCCCAAGACTGGAATTGCCATCCAGAAGCGATTAAATATTATGGTATCGGGATTAATTTCATATTCGCTGAATTTAATCAAAATAGGGACCCCAGCCATGATGATTAGGGCAGAAAATAAGGCAGCTAATACCATTGTGGTTTCGCTTTTGGCGATTGGCTGCGAAATTAATTCTAATTGTTTTGTCATTACTGCTGCCTATGTAACCTAAATTGCTAGTTAGTACCGGATAATAGTATGATTTTTATCGTAAAAAAAGACTATTTGTTAAGTATTAATACATAATCATTATCCAAATTGTCTACTTTTATATGATATTTTTAAATAACTAGCAACTTCAGTTATTTCGGATTTCCTGAAAAAGGTAGAAAAGGTGACAAAAACAGCACCAGTTAATGTCTAGGGTTGCCTAGAGTCTCTGAGAAGCCCACACTCACCCGTGGGGAGTGTGTGGAGTAAGTCACTATCCGGCAACTATTTCCATAACCTGCAGCACCTCTGAAAAATCTCAGTTTTGAGGGATAGGTTTTAAATCAGGAATAGCTTCGCAAAGTTTTGAGAAAGACAACGCACCTTCGCGCAATAGTTGAGCCGTTAAACCGGTAAAATCAACGAGAGTAGAAGGTTGTTCTTCGGGGTTTGCCCCTCCATCCAAAACCAGTGGAACTCGCTCTCCCAATTGTGCGGCTACTTCTGGGGCTGTTTTCTGAGTTTCCATTCCTGAAACGTTGGCACTGGTTACCGCCAAGGGAGCGCCAACCTGACGCACCAATTCCAAGCAAAGTTGATGGTTGGGTATGCGCACTGCTACTGTATCTTTACCTGATGTCACAAATGATGGTACAACACCAGTCTTGGGAAAAATGCCAGACATTGCCCCCGGCCAGATTTTACGGAGTGAAGAGATGGTACTCTCAGGAATTGCTTGAGTTACCTGTTGCAATTGTTCAAAACTGGCTACATAAATTATCAGGGGTTTGTCTGGCGATCGCGATTTCACTTCAAAAATCTTTTTAATACCTGATTCCTTGGCGATACTGGCTCCTATACCATAAATAGTATCGGTTGGGAATACGACTACATCCCCATTTTTGAGTAAATCCACTGCTTTACTTCTCGCCGTTTCATCGTCAGCAGGTAAAATATCGGTCATAAAAATTAAACATTAAGCGTAGAATAAACGCGCTAATTTTATCATGATATTTTATGGGTGTTGCTGAATGAATCTATGAATTAGACTTTATATCCTTTCCGGATACATCGACGAAAAGATTGTAGAGACGTAGCATTGCTACGTCTCTACATTAGATCAACTATTCTGCTCCTTCAATTGGAGCAAAACCTTGACGCTGAATGTTTTCAGTTATAGTACGGGGTTCTAAAAATTGTAGTAGATAATCAGGACCTCCTGCTTTTGAACCTACTCCAGAAAGTTTAAAACCACCGAAGGGTTGCCGGGAAACGATCGCACCTGTAGTATTACGATTAATATACAAGTTCCCTACTTCAAATTCTGACTGTGCTTGCTCGATATGGGAAGGTGTTCGAGAATAAAGTCCTCCGGTTAAGGCATAATTAGTATTGTTCGCAACTTCTAAGGCTTCTTGAAAATCTTTGACTTTAATTACTGCGACTACAGGACCAAAGATTTCTTGCTGGGCTATTATCCCATCAGGTGGCACATTTGTCAAGATTACTGGACCGACAAAATATCCATTTTCCGGTGCTGACATTTCCAAAGCGACTTCTGCTTCTGCTTTACCCTTTTCGATATACTCGCGGATTCTAGATTGAGATTTCTCATCAATTACAGGTCCTACTTGAGTACTGGGTAATTCTGCTTCTCCAATGTTAAGGGATTTTGTGGCTTCTACAAACCGTTTAATAAAGCTATCATAAACGCTTTCTACTACTATTACTCTGGAACAAGCAGAACATTTTTGTCCGCTGTAACCAAATGCTGACTGCACTACACCGACAACAGCTTGGTCTAAATCTGCACTTTCATCAATTATTATCCCATTCTTACCTCCCATTTCGGCAATTACGCGTTTCATATGCTTTTGACCGGGTTGTAAAATTGCTGCATCTGCGTAAATTTGACAACCTACTTCCTGAGAGCCTGTAAAAACAATAACATGCGTGTCGATGTGATTTACTAAATAAGAGCCGACAACGGAACCCTTTCCGGGGACATATTGAAATACACCTTTTGGTATTCCGGCATCTACCAAAACTTCGGTGATTTTCGCGGCAATTACCGCAGAATTTTCGGCAGGTTTGAGTAAAGTACAATTACCTGTAACCAAAGTTGCGACAGTCATACCAGTGGCGATCGCAAATGGGAAATTCCAAGGTGAAATGACTACGGCTATTCCCCGTGGCTGGTAAATATAACGATTATTTTCTCCGGCTACGTCATAGTTATAACCTTCATCTAACCGTTCCATTTCGGCAGCGTAATAGCGACAAAAATCTATTCCTTCGCTGACTTCGGCATCGGCTTCCCGCACTGGTTTACCAACTTCTAAAACGATAATCGCTGATAATTCGGCGCGGCGTTGCTCCATTAAATCGGCAGCTTTGCGTAAGATATCAGCGCGTTGTTTGGCGGATGTTTTACGCCAGGTTTTAAAGGCTGCTTTCGCCGCTTCCATAGCGGTTTCAGCTTGTTCGATATTAATTAAACCAATTTTCCCTACCACCTGGGAATAATTCGAGGGATTAACCGAATCAACTTTATCTTCAGTTTCTACGTACTCCCCATTAATTAAAGGTAAATAAGTTTTCCCAAGCTGTTGTTTAACAGTTTGAAAAGCAGTTTGAGATTTCTTTCTCAATTCTGATTCTGCGTAATCGCTATCGGCTGCTGGATGGAAGGAGAGGGGGGAGGGGGTAGAGGGGGTAGAGGGGGTAGAGGGGGTAGAGGGGG
>JBCBQE010000044.1:0-15427 GCA_039820385.1 Cyanobacteria bacterium J06635_10 | reverse complement strand
ATCGGTTTATAAAAATGAAAAACAATATTGCTTTTTTTCTTCCCAATTTATATGGCGGTGGTGCAGAACGAGCAGTTATTAATTTGCTTAAAGGATTAAGAGAAAAAGATAGTAGTATACCTTTAGATCTAGTTTTAGGTAAGTTAGAAGGAGCATATGTAAATCAAATACCCAAACAAGTTCGTGTAATTAATTTTTCAAAGGATAGGGTAATAAAGTCAATCATCCCTTTAAATAATTATTTGCAAGAGGTTAAACCCCAAGCATTAGTGTCTCAGATGAGTCATGCAAATGTAATTGTGACTATAGCCAAATATTTATCTCAAACAGAAACAAGGTTAATACTCGTAGAGCAGAATAATTTATCCCATAATAAATCTAAACTATTCCGAGGAAAGTTTGTACCATTTTTTATGAAGCTGGTATATCCCTATGCAGATGAAATTATAGGAGTTTCTCATGATGTTTCCAGAGATTTAGAAAATCAACTAAATTTGCCCAAAGGTAGAGTTAAAACTATTTACAATCCAATAGTTGATGATGACTTAATTTATCAAGCTAATTTACCGATTACACATTCATGGTTTGAGGCAAAAGATTATCCTACAATTCTAGCTGTGGGTAGGTTGACAGAACAAAAAGACTTTGCAACTCTGATCGAAGGATTTGCAATTTTGAGAAAAAAGAGGATGGTTCGTCTGATAATCTTAGGTGAAGGAGAGTTAAGAGAAGATTTAGAAAAATTAGTTACAGAATTAGGTATCAGCAAAGATGTTATTATGCCTGGTTTTGTGGATAACCCTTATCAATATATGAAAAATGCTGATGTATTCGTTCTTTCTTCTAAATGGGAAGGTTTCGGAAACGTAATCGTAGAAGCAATGGCCTGCGGTTGTCCGGTAGTATCTACGAATTGTCCGAGCGGGCCTGGTGAAATTTTAGCATCGGGTAAATACGGGAGTTTAGTACCGACAGAAAATCCAGAAGCACTTTCAGAAGCAATATTAAACGTGCTAAATCAGCCTATAAAACCAGATATTTTAAAGCAAAGAGCAGAAAATTTTTCCATTAAAGAATCAGTATCTAAATACTGTAAAGTTATAGGCATTTAAAAATATAGTATTTGGCTCTCAAGTAATTACTATGCTAAAGGTCATAGTCTCAGGATTTACGTAATAGTCTCCTAGGTACTGAATAACCTAGTGTTTTACATCTTTATGTTGTCTACACTTTACATATTTCTAATTATTTTTATTGCGCTATTTGAATTTGTTAGACAGAAGCAAAGACACTTTGACTATCTAACTTTTTTTAACATTTTCTTCTGTCTATCCTATCCGTTACCAGGATTTGTACTAGCTGCAACGTCAAATAGTAATTTAGTATCATCGATGCTATTAGGAACTACAATTGACTTGAATAATATTCAAGTTCCTTTAGCAATCTTTGTGACATATTTTTTAGTAATTGTAGGTTTTTATTCTAAATCTTCTCAAAGATTTGCAAAAACTGTAAGCATAGAAAATAAAGGCCGAGTAGGGATGATTATTACATTTTCTATACTACTGCTATTATTTTCTATCATATCTGTATATTTATATAGCTCTGAATTCGGAGGTATATTTTCAGCTATTTCTAAGGCATCATTAATACGTTCGAGCGTAATTGAAGCTGGCTCGCTTTCGTTCTTTAAACGCTTTATTTTCTTTTCATTATTTGCGGCTTATTTACTAGCTTCGGTTGTATTTATAAAAGAGATAAAAAATTATAAGTTTGTATTAGGATGTGTTTTTGTAATATCAATAATAATTTTCGCGATCTCATTTATGATTATGGCTAACCGTGCCGTACTCGTAAGGTCTATAGTTACATTCTATTTAGTCTATGTTATTCGTAAAGGAGCACCTTCATTAAGCTTAATGTTAGTTTTTTTAGCATCAAGCTGTATATTTGTATTTTATGGGAAAGAAATATTTGCTAGTTTAACAGCTTTACCCAATGGTATAGATGCTGTTGTTGAGAGATTTCAATATTACTTGGATATGCAGGACAAGCAAGAATTTAGTTTAGAAGGATTAAGTGGTGAAATTTCTTTCCCTGTATCATCTATATACGCTGCGCTCAATACTCCCTACGAAATACGCTTTTTAAATGATTGGATTTATGGATTTCTTTCCTTTTTTCCCGACAGGATATTGGAGGATTTACTATCCTATCAAGTTCCAGAAACATTGTCTTTTCATAACACATACTACCAGATAAAATCAAACGAATATGAAATACCATCAGGTTTTATATCTTCTTGCCTTTATAGTTTTTCTTGGGCGGGAGTAATTATATTTAGCACTCTATACGGATGGTTGGGTAGATGCTTAAATAATATATTAGTTCGTCCGATTAAAAATATATATTGGATGCCTTTTATATACATTGCGGCAGGACTTATTTGGGCTGATTTTATCCCATATGCCGATCCCAAAATATTGTTACACACGCATTTTTGGTTTTTAAGCTCAACTATAATCTTGTTTTTTTTAGGGACAAAAATATCTTTTGTAAAGGTAAATTATTATGCTCATAAATCAAAAAAATGAACAACTGCCTGCTTACTATGGTAAGAGGAATAAATTAGTAGTACTGCATATAATTACAAGTTTGTCAACAGGTGGTGCTCAGTTAATGCTCTACCACCTCCTCCATAAAGCTAATAGAGATAAGATAACTCCTGTGGTGGTTTCTCTTATGGATCGTGGCAACTTGTGCGATCGCATAGAAGAACTCGATATTCCGATTTACACTCTTGAGATGAATCAGGGTATGCTAGATATTGGAGCAATATCAAAGTTAAGGAATGTGGTTACTCAGGTTAAGCCGGACATAATTCAGGGGTGGATGTATCACGGAAATTTAGCCGCGCAAGTTGCGAAATTTTTAACTCAAAATCGAAGTTCAACCATTTGGGGAATTCATCATTCGATTAGTTCGCTATCGTCAGAAAAGGTAACAACCCAGTTGATTATAAAACTGGGTTCTGTTTTATCTAAATACGTCGATAAAATCGCTTTTGTTTCAAAGAACAGTCAGAGTCAACATCATTCCTTAGGATATACATCTGAGAATAGTTGTACAATACCCAATGGATTTAATACATCCTTGTTTAAGCCTTCAGATAATTTGAAACTAAAACTAAGAAAAGATTTGGGATTACCTCCAAATAGTATTTTGATCGGTTCGATAGCTCGCTATCATCCGATGAAAGATCATGCAAACTTTGTCAGCGCGGCGGATATATTGACAAGGGATTTTCCAGACGTGCATTTCGTCATGGTGGGTACTGATATCAATAAAGAAAATCATCAACTGTATCAACTAATTCAAGATTTAGGTATTGAGCAGCATGTTCATCTGATGGGGGAAAGAGACGACATACCTGATATCATTCCTGCCTTAGATATCCTAGCTTCTTCTTCAGCCTATGGTGAAGCCTTTCCTCTGGTTTTGGGAGAAGCTATGTGTAGTGGTGTTCCATGTGCTGTAACAGATGTTGGTGACTCCGCATGGATTGTGGGCAGTACAGGGAAAGTCGTTTCTCCAGGTAGTTCCAAAGGACTAGCAAATGCTTGTAAAGATTTAATAGTTCTCGGTTCAGAAGGTAGGAAAAAGTTGGGTATGATGGCACGTAAGAGAATAATCGAACATTTTTCATTAGATTCAGTTGTAGCGAAGTATGAGGATTTATATGAGAAGGTTTTGGCGAATTAATTTAACCAAGCTATTGTTTTTTATCCTATTGGCTGTAATTACGACATATGTGATTGTGTTCGCAAATAATACCTCTGCTTCTGCAAATCCTAACTTGCAACAGAAAAGTGAAGATGATTGGTGGTTACCTTCATGGGTGAAGCCCCTTCCAGATGTGATTGGATTTTATGGTCAAAATCCTTACAGCGTTCCAGATCAGACTTTAAAGCTTGTTACTTTTCGCTGGAGTGATGTAAATCCTCAAGAGGATGTATATGACTGGAGTATTTTAGAAAATGCGCTGCAAGGCAATAACAATGTATACATGCGTCTAGAAAATTCTGATGTAGATCATTGTCCTACATGGCTGTCTGAAAAGTATCCGGATCTTCAACCCTTAAGGCTGTCTTCCTACAAGGATAATTTCGATCGTTATAGTAATGGTTATTTTTATCCCATGTGGCACCCGGGATTTAAACAAGAATTTAATAAACTATTGCAGAGCTTTAAAGATAAACGATTTAGCTACAATCCACGTCTCAAATTTGCCTACATACCAGGTGCCTGGAAATGGGGTGAGTTCGACTTGAAATTTGTTGGTTATATGAAGAGTCAGGGAATGACTCCCAACGATTATTATCAGTGGTTTAAAGAATTGATTGATACATATATAGATGCTTTTGGTGAAGAAAATGCTCACAAGCTGATGTATACCGAGCAAGATGTTATTCCCATTGCTGAGGGAGATTTGGAATGGCGTAATTTTATCGGTGTAAAGTTTACTAAATATGCATTCGATAAAGGTTTAAGTACTCGTTTCGGTTTGCTGGAAAAATATAACTTCGTGGCTACTGATATGCCGAATTATGGAATTTCAATAGTCAATAGTGACGATCGTAATTACATGGAGGTAAACGAAAGTTCGCCTTTGATATCCGATCCCAACCGCTTTATTGGTAGTGAAAGTGAAGAAATATACAATGAGAATATTCCCGTAGGTAACTATTTGCAGTTGAAGATGACTGCACTCAAAAATCTACAAGTACGGGCAAATGTGGTGTTTATGGGTTCAGATGTGTGGAATAGAGCACCCGAATTACACAATTACATGATGAAAAGCTTGGGCAGACACTACTATGATTCTCCAGATGCATGGTGTGCATTACGTGAAGCAAAAGATGTCTATAGATTGTTTTCCCAGGGTATTAGCTCGAATCTTTGGGTGAGAAATTTTGAGCGCTGGTTATTTCAAAGAGAAGTGAATCCCGATGGTAAGACAGTAAAAACTTATTACGTGAATACTTCAGTAAAACATAATGATGAAAGTTACGAAGCCTTACGTACTGACACTGCAAGTGGTAATAACTACATTTACTTTGAAGTTGACGATCGATTTATCAAAGGTGGCAGCAATAAAGTTCAAGTAAAAGTTACTTACTTAGACAATAACAGTAGCCAGTGGTGGTTAGAATACGACGCTGCCGACGGAAATAGTTACAAGCAATCTAACAAAATTCAAAACTCGGAAGATAACAGATGGAAAACCGTCACTTTCTACACCAATGATGCAGCTTTCCTGAATCGCCAAAACAAGGGTATGGATTTTCGTATATTCAATGGAGGAGTAGACGATATTACAGTCAGATTTGTCAGAGTTATTAAAGAAAATCCACCGTCTTAAAACGAAGGAAGAAGGAAGAGCCGAAGTTGGAAGAAGGTTGGAATTGCAATGGGGAATTTAACCCATAATTGAAAGTTAAAAAAATTGCTTTTAATTAGTACTGGATTTAGGCAATTGTCACGGCGCTGCTGAATCGTAATATGAAATTATGATTTCACATTGCAGGAGACGTAACACTGTTACGTCTCTACACAGGTTTCATGTTTTTGAGAAAATGTATATAAATGCAATTCATAGTTTAATTCAGCAACGCCATTGTCACACAACTCTGGTTGGTGCTGTACCCGGAGCAGCCTTATTTTTACGTTAAAAATCCGCAGAGTACAGCACCCTACTTGAAATTATGCCTTTTTGCTAATTCCTATAATATTAGCTGTTTTTACAGTTATTAATTATTAACTATGAAAAAACTTTTGATCGTCGCTACCATTCCAGATACCCTCACAGCCTTTCTGCTACCCTTTGCGCGTCATTTCCGTGCTCAAGGTTGGCAAGTAGATGCAATGGCTTGTGGAATTTCTGCTTGCGGCGAATGTTTTGAAGAATTTGACCGCATCTGGGAGGTAGAATGGTCGCGTAATCCTTTAAATCCGCAAAATTTACTGTCAGCACCGCGTCAAATTCAAGCTGCTATGGAGCTTCGAGAGTATGATATAGTTCACGTCCATACTCCGGTAGCTGCTTTTGTTACCCGTTATGCTCTGAGAAATTACAGACAATTAGATAAAACAAAGGTCATTTATACCGCTCACGGTTTTCACTTCCACAGTGGTGGAACAGCTTTGAAAAATACTGCTTTTCTCGCTTTGGAAAAAATTGCCGGGAATTGGACGGACTATTTAATTACTATTAATCGCGAGGATGAAGCCGCAGCAAAACATCATGGTTTGATTTCTCCTGAAAGAATCCGCTATATGCCTGGAATCGGCGTGGATTTAAATTACTACAGTTCTGATAATACCAATCAAAATAGAGTTGAGGAAGTGCGGCGAGAATTAGGTTTACCTGCCGACACCAAACTTTTACTATCGGTAGCTGAGTTTATTGAGCGCAAGCATCCACAAGATATTTTAAGAGCATTTGCGAGTATCGATCGTTCGGATACCTGTTTGGCTTTTGCTGGAGAAGGAGATTTACTTGAAGACATGCAGCAGTTAACCACTCAGTTGGGAATAAACGAAAAAGTTCGTTTTCTCGGACATCGGAATGATATTCCAACTTTGATGAGGGCTGCTTTTGCTACTATCCTTGCTTCATCTCAAGAAGGGCTACCTCGGAGTGTTATGGAGTCTCTGTCTCTGGAAACTCCCGTCATTGGTAGCGATATTCGCGGCACGTCAGATTTAATTTCATCGGATAGCGGCATTCTCTTCCCAGTTGGGGATATAGAAAAACTTGCAGATGCAATCAAATATTTACTGAATCATCCTCAATCCGCTTCTATGATGGGAAAACAAGGACGAAAGCGCATGGCTAGCTTTGACTTGCGTCACATTATCAAACTTCATGAAACTTTATACGCCGAAGCTTTATCCCTAAAATCAGAGCAAATCAACGCATACTCAATACAAAGCGGAATATAATAAATCTGGCGAGAGAAAATTACTGCCAATTTGGCAACAAAATTCTAATGCTTTTGGTTATCTTTATTAGGGATTAAAAACTTATCTTTCAATTGTAATTATCTAATTAATCATCTTTGATAGGGGCATCAAAGTTAAAAAGAATACAATTGTTCAAATGAAAAGCTGACAAGATAATGGTGCTTTTCCTAGTTTTTAATGCTTGTTTGTTTTGATTGACGCAAAATTTTGTAGTTAAGTGAAAATATCTACTTGCATTAATGGTAAATGCACAGAAGTAGAAGCTTAACAGTTAAGTGCTGCAAAGGAATTTGATTGAATTATGATGAACTTGGGATGTATCTATGATTATTCAATTTTTACAGAGAGAGCGCAACAAAAAAGTTAGTCGCGCGATCAAATATGTACTAGATAGAGTTATCGCAGCCATAGCTCTGTTAGTCTTATCTCCTCTGATGTTGATAGTGGCGATCGCGATTTATTCGCGTATGGGTAGCCCGTTGATTTTCAGTCAAGCCCGCCCTGGTAAGGATAATCGGGTTTTTCAATTTTATAAGTTTCGCACCATGACGGATGAACAAGATGCTGACGGAAATCTTTTAGATGACGAACAGCGTCTGACAGCTTTTGGTGAATTTCTGCGGGAAACTAGTTTGGATGAAATTCCGCAGTTATGGAATATTCTTAAAGGAGATATGAGTTTTGTCGGGCCACGTCCTTTATTAGTTAGATATCTGGAACGATACAGCCCTCAACAAGCGCGTCGTCATGAAGTCAAACCGGGGATCACGGGATTAGCACAAGTAAAAGGTCGTAATTCGATTAATTGGGAAGAAAAATTTCAATTAGACGTTTGGTATATAGATAATTGGAGTTTATGGCTGGACTTAAAAATTCTGGTCATGACATTTTTTAAAGTCTTACAAAAAGAGGGTATCGATCAAGAAGGACATATTTCATCCTCAGAATTTTTAGGATAAACTTCGGTGGAATATTCATGTTGTGGAGTACATAAGATGACTCAGATTTCAATGCCGTATCTAACAAGAGAACAGTTAGAACTCTTACCAAGCGATGAAGATGTGGCATTTTATGAAGAACATGGTTGGTATATCTCAAAAAAAGTTATTCCCGAAGAATTAATCGATGAGGCTATTGAAGCTAGTTTCAGATTCTATGCAGGAGAAAGGGATGCAACTCTTCCTACAGAAACGGGTTACAGCAACTGGAAACCAGGGGATAGCGATCGAATTCGTAACAATGAATTTACCACATTGCAGCATCAGGTACTGAGAAAATTTGCACTCCAGCCGATTATTGGAGCGATCGCCGCTCGGCTGACTAGAAGCAAAAGCATGAGGATTTTTGAAGATCAACTAGTTTACAAAGCCCCTCGGGGAAATGATGGGGAAGGGGTAGTGGGTTGGCATACCGATCGCGCTTATTGCTCCAATTGTACTTCAGAAAAGTTACTTGCTGCTTGGATACCTTTTCATGATTGCGATATAAACAGAGCGCCCTTAGTCGTCATAGATGGTAGCAACAAATGGTCTGGTAACGACCATCTACGATACTTCAACCAACCAAATCTTCAAGAAACAGCCAAAAAATTTACCCAAAAAGGGCGAAAAATCATCGAAGTGCCTATGACAATAGAAAAAGGCCAGATGAGTTTTCATAACACTTGGACAATTCATGGAAGTTATCCCAATCGTAGCAATTCTTACCGGCTAGCAATGGCAGTACACATGCAAAATGTGGAAAATTGTTACCAGACTTATTGGAACGCGGAAGGAAAACAGATTCATCACTATCTTGACAGTCTGTGTCGTAAATTACCAAATGGTCGGCCAGATTATAGCGATCCGGCTATATTTCCTACCTTATGGTCTGAATAAAAAGTTACCTCGGGTAGAGGATAAAAGTAGTTTGATTCAGATTTTTTTATCCTTGCCCATTGCCGATTAACTGTTAAGAAAAAATCACCTTGAGAGATATCAATGAATACGCAAATCATCGATTTGTCGAATCCTCTGTGGATGGAAACTTTAGATAAGATCGATCATGATGTTTATCAATTACCAAAGTATATATCTTTAGAAGCAAGTAGAACTTTTCAAATACCAAAAGCCATTTTAATTACCGACGGAGATCGGATATTTTTTGCACCTTACCTAATATCAAAATGCGATAACGTAGTGCCACCGGAATTGATTGCAGAAGAGATATTTGATGTTAAATCTCCTTACGGTTATCCGGGAATTTTATTAAGTGAAGCAGCAGCAAACACCCCAGGCTTCCCCGATGCTGCCATGGCTGAATTTAAACAGGTATTGGCGAGCATGGGGGTATGTTCGGCATTTTTTAGAATGCATCCCATACTCAATGAAAACTTTAACGAAATTTTTCAGCCAGGATTATTTACAGAAAATGGGGAAACAGTTTCCGTCGATTTAAGAATTCCCGAATCTCAATTATGGTCTCACACAAGAAAAGGACATAAAAGCACAATCAATAAATGTAAGCGTTTGGGAATGGAAGCAAAATTCGTTCCGATTGAAGAATATTTAGAAGAGTTTACTGCCATCTATCAAGAAACAATGGGAAGGGTAGAAGCAGCAGATAGATATTACTCCTTTGATTTGACATACTATCAACAGATGTGGAAAGCTTTAGGAGATAAACTACATCTTTGTATTGTTGAATATGAAAATGAAGTAGCTTGTGCAGGATTATACACGGAAGTCTGCGGTATAGTTCAAAGCACTTTGGGTGGAACCAAAGATAAATTTGTCGATTTATCACCAAGTAGTTTAGAAACAGACTGTGCTCGTTATTGGGCGCATAAACGCGGAAATCAATTCCTGCACTTGGGTGGTGGAGTAGGTGCCTCAAAAGACCCAGTTTATAACTTTAAAGCCGGATTTTCTAAGCTTCGTCATACATTCTATACCCTTAGACTGATAGTCGATGAGCAGAAATACCGCTATCTTGTGGAGATGAAAGCAAAATATTTGAACATTCCTGTAGAAAAACTTCTGGAAACTAACTTTTTCCCCGCTTATGGCTCTCCTCAACCGACAATGAAATGACAAAACAAATTTTACTTTCTACACCCCACATGGGGGAGCAAGAATTAAAGTTCGTCAAAGAAGCTTTTGACACTAATTGGATCGCACCTGTAGGGCCTCATGTAGATGCTTTTGAAGACGAATTTTGCCAGCTTACAGGTGCCGGTTATGCCGCAGCTGTAAGCTCCGGTACGGCTGCTATTCATTTGGCTTTGCGCTTACTTGATGTTGGCGCGGGAGATGAAATTTTTTGTTCTACTTTAACCTTTATCGCCAGCGCCAACCCAATTATTTATCAAGGTGCAAAGCCAGTCTTTATTGATAGCGATCGCACTTCTTGGAACATGGACCCCGAATTGTTGCGATGGTTGCTACAAAAGCGTGCTAGCATCGGTAAATTACCCAAAGCAGTGATGTTGGTACATCTTTACGGACAAAGTGCCGATATTTCCCCCATTGTGGAAGCTTGTCAAAAGTATAATGTTCCTTTAATTGAAGATGCAGCGGAGGCTTTAGGGGCTACTTATAAAGGGCACTGTCCCGGAACCCTTGGGACTATCGGAATTTACTCATTTAATGGTAATAAAATTATCACAACTTCCGGTGGAGGTATGTTAGTTTCCGATAATGAAGAACTAGTCAAAAAAGCCCGTTTTCTAGCGACTCAAGCGCGAGATCCCGCTCCTCATTATCAGCATTCAGAGATTGGTTACAATTATCGCTTGAGTAACGTTTTAGCCGGCATTGGTAGAGGTCAATTGCAGGTTTTAAACGAGCGAGTAGAAGCGAGAAGACGTAACTTTGAAATTTATTCAGATGCTTTAGGTAGTCTTCCCGGAATTGAATTTATGCCAGAAGCTGATTTTGGCCGCGCTACTCGCTGGCTGAGTTGCTTAACAATAAATCCCCAAGCTTTTGGTGCCGATAGAGAAGAGGTACGTCTGGCACTTAGGGAGAAGAAAATAGAATCTCGTCCAGTGTGGAAACCATTGCACTTGCAGCCAGTATTTGCCGGATGTGAAAGTATTGGTGGTGCCGTAGCAGAAGATTTATTTACCCGGGGATTGTGCTTACCTTCGGGTTCTAATTTGACAGACGAAGATTTAGAAAGAGTAATAGAAGGCATCAAGGCAGTTTATAAAGGCAAGAAAAATTCTCGGAAAAGCTTATTTATGGTGTAAAAAGAGATTCACAAATTAAGCTATATATCATATATTATATTTCTATAGCCAAAAAATAATAATTTTTTGAATTAAGTGCATTTGAGCTAGAACACATTTAAAGCAATTTGCAATTAATACTCCTATGCTATATTTACACACTTAATTATTCACGAGAGCCTCTCTCTTAACTTAAAAAAATAATTTAGATCGATATTCAGTAATTAGTAGGTAAAAAATACAACTAATAAAAAGATATATATATATTTATGGAATCTCAAGAATCTAGCTTATCAGTAGATAAGTATTGGCAAGGTCTCAAACGTCGCTGGGTACCAGGTTTAGCGGCGTTTTTCCCTGTATTTTTACTTTCTTTTTTATCTTCTTCTTTAAAAAAGCCTACTTATATAGCGGAAGGAAAATTACTATTTCAAAGAACAGATACGATTTCATCTTTTACGGGTTTGGGTACTGAAGTTGGTAAATTAGAGTCCGTAGGGCAGGATAATACATCTAGTCCCTTACAGACAGAAGCTGAAGTTATACGCTCAGTTCCGGTCGTACAAAAGACTATCAAACAATTAAACCTTAAAGAAAAAGATGGAACTCTTCTAGAATACGACGACTTTCTGCAAAATTTGACTGTCAGCGATATCAAAAAGACAGATGTTTTAACAGTTAGTTATAAAGATTCAGAACCTCAGCGAGCAGCTTCAGTTGTGAATACCTTGATGGCTACTTATTTAGAACATAATGTATCTTCTCGTAGGAAAGCCGCCAAATCGGCTCGTGAATTTATTGAGAAACAGCTTCCCCTAGCAGAATCAATTGTAGTTGAAGCAGAAGCCAAACTAGCTAATTTTAAAGAAAAGAATAAGGTATACGCTTTAGAAGAAGAAGCAAAGAATTCTATCGAAATAATTGGAAATTTTCAAAGCCAAATAGGCGATATAAAAGTTAAGTTAGCAGATATTAGTGCTCGAAGTCAACAGATTCGCAAACAGTTGGATATCAGTTCCCAAGACGCGCTGGTTATGACTTCTTTGAATCAGACTTCTGGGGTGCAGGATATTCTTAAAGAAGTACAGCAGTTAGAGGTGCAGTTAGCATCAAGACGTACAGTTCTCACAAATACCCATCCAGAAATTATTGCTTTAGAAAGCAAGTTTAATGCCTTGAGGGGGGTTCTGCAGGATAGGATTCGCGAGACTGTAGGAAGCAAAGAACAACAGTTAGATGGAAAATTACAAGTAGGAGACTTCACGCAACAGCTTGCAGCAGAATTAGTAAATTTAGAATCGACTTATTTAGGTTTAACAAATCAACTGAGTGTTTTATCAGAATTACAAACGGCTTACAAGCAGAGACTGGAAAATCTGCCTTCCTTAGAGCAACAACAGCGCCAATTGAAACGCAAAGTAGAAGCCGCACAATCAACTTATTCATTGTTATTGAAAAAATTACAAGAAACTCGCATAGCCGAAAATCAGAATATTGGTAATGCCAGTAAGGTTTCTGAAGCTTTAGTTCCTCAAGAACCTATTTCTTCTAACTTAATAAATTATTTATCAGCCAGCTTATTAGGAATGTTGGTTTCCTTGGCAACGATGTATCTTTTGGAATCCCAAGATAAATCCATCAAAACAATAGAAGAAGCCAAAGAATTAACCGGATTAACATTATTAGGAGTCATACCTGACTTTAGCAAGCCAAAAAAATCTATTTTCAGCAAACAAGAACCAGAAGCTGCATATCCCACGCTTATGGTTCGAGATACTCCTCGTTCCCCCATCAGTGAAGCCTTTAGAATGCTGCGAGCAAACTTAAAATTCATGAGTGCCGACAAAGAATTAAAAGTAATTGTTGTTACTAGTTCTGTACCTCAAGAAGGTAAATCTACGGTAGCCGCCAACTTAGCTACATCCATGGCGCAGATGGAACGCAGAGTATTGTTAATAGATGGAGACTTACACCGTCCATGCCAACATCATATCTGGGAATTGCCCAACGCCGAAGGTTTGAGTAACGTAATTGTGGGACAAGTTGAGGTAATGAAAGCCATCAAGAAAGGGATGGAAAACTTAGACGTAATGACTTGTGGTGCAGTACCCCCTTCTCCCGCATCCCTGCTAGACTCCAAACGCATGGCTTCATTAATTGAGAGTTTTAGGTCATATTATGACTACGTTATTATTGACGCACCTTCATTAAACCTTGCCGCAGACGCTGCAATTTTAGGTCAAATGGCTGACGGCGTGTTATTAGTATTACGTCCGGGAGTAGTTGATTCTGTCAATGCCGCCTTTGCTTGTGAAATGTTAGAAAAGTCAGGTCAAAATGTTTTAGGGCAAGTAGTTAATGGAGTAGTTCAAAAAAATGAACGTCATATTAATTACTATTTTAATGAGGAATATCCCGAAGATAATGTGACTACAATTGAAGCGGTGAGGATATAGGAATTAGTTATTTGTTGGTTGTTGGTTGTTGGTGGTTAGTGGTTAATTGAATTATCAACTATTAATACTAATTCTGTATTAGGCTGCGCTTAATCACCCGCAGCCGTCGAGAGGCTGGGGCTATCGAAACAAAGCCCGTCTGCACGGGCTAAATTAGGCGCATCTTTATAAAGAAATGGTATAAATAACAACTATTAACTATCAACTATCAACTAGCAAATATCAACTACCAAATATCAACTATCAATTATCAACTATCAACTATCTTACTTTAACGTACTATTGAATATTTTAGAAATTATTTACCTTCCCAAATAAGAAGCTGTCTGGAAGCTGCAACAAAACAATTAAGATGTTTGGGTGGATAAAGAAAATTATCGTAGGCTAACGCCATTTGTCTGGCAGCCTCACCATAATCAACTCTACCAATTCCTGTACCCAAACCGGGACAAGCTACAGTGTTAATTTGATGCTCAGAAGATTGATTGTGACGACGCACTGCTAACAGCATAGCCCACATCGCCACATAAGGAATATCAGTTCCCGCAATAGACATGGGAACTCGCATCGTGGGTGTATGTGCGAGAAATGGATGCTTGGGATTACCCGTTTCTACTATCATTGATGTTCCCACGGGTTGCTCTCCTAAATAATCTGTCAAGATGCGTTGCTGTACCAAATCCTGCAACTGACTACCGAAAAATTTTATAATGGCAGCATCCATACCACCATCCATCATTCCAAAAGAATTAGCAGGGCTGACTAAACAATCGAAAACAGCAAACCACTCAAAGTAGTTGTTAACAACTTCGACATTAGGAAAATAATTGAAATGCTTTTGAAAAGCCTCTGCTAATAATGAATTTGGTGCTACTAAAATCAGTTTCAAGCTTTATTCCTCCGCTTGATACTTATTATAGTGGAAATTTTTGGAGTTGTTTGTTTTATTAATCCACCCAGTCTTGAAAACTCTGAACTAATAGTAGAAGTTTTTTGAATAAGACTAGGATTGTAACAAAGAATATAATGGGTATAATTTAGTTGACATAGTATAGTTAATTACACTCATCTGGGCATCACGAATGTTATGTTAATTTGAAGTCGTATTTATCACACCAGTTAGGTATACTGTGAGTTGACTTAAGTATGAGTTTAAGTCAAGCCGCTCAAGAGAAACATATGGATAAGCTTACTAATAATCAACTACTTTATTTGCTTCACGCAGTAGCCTATTCACTAGAAGGCACGGTAACTAAAGGTGATGTTAAGGGTAGTTTGCCTAAAGAAATCAAGAAGAATGCCAACCAAATTTGTGATGAGTTATACAAGCAAAATTTACTTGAATTTCCTAAGCGAGGACGAATTTCTGTAAGTGAGCAGGGAAGAAAAGCGCTGATTTCTAATTTACGAATTACTAATTATAAATTTGAGTCTAATAAAGGTCCCAAGATTCTCAATACTCTTTTGTATTGTCTGAAATTGACAGATTCTCAAGAAAATATGTCTTCTAAAGTTTCAGAAGAGATGGACTTTGAGACCTTTGTCAACAATTTTGAAAAACTTTATCTTCAGGAAAGAAAGCAGCAAGAGTTACGTGGTGTTGTGGCTATTCGTAGTCGAGATATTGGTCAGAAATTTGTAGAGAATTATCCTATCTCTAAATCACTGTGGGATAAATATTTTTCACGACTCAAATCAAATGAGCAAATATATTCCGTTGTGGAAAAAGATGAAG